>NZ_JBSGBZ010000003.1:0-267641 GCF_053601495.1 Streptomyces sp. NPDC004721 | reverse complement strand
CAGCGCGTCCGCGTCGTCCTGCGTCGGACACGCCACCCGCACGATCTGGCAGCCCGAAGCCGTCAGCTCCGCGATCTGCTGCAAGGTGGCGCCGACGTCCGACGTACGCGTCGTCGTCATCGACTGCACCGACACCGGGGCCCCGCCCCCGACCGCCACCGGCCCGACGTGGATCTGCCGCGACACGCGTCGCTCGGCGATCGGCCGGGCCGGTACCTCGGGGACGCCCAGAGGAATGGCGGCCATGGCGTCAGTCCCGGTTCCCTGAGACCGTCTCGCGCATGGCGCGCAGGGACTCCTTGAGCGATCCCATGGTGGCCAGCACGGCGGTGGGCTCGTAGCCGCAGTGCGCCATGCAGTTGGCGCACCGCGGGTCCTTGCCCCGGCCGTACTTGTCCCAGTCGGTGTCCTCGATGAGTTCCCGGTACGTCGGCACGTACCCGTCGCTCATCAGGTAGCAGGGGCGCTGCCAGCCGAACAGGGAGTAGTTCGGGATCGCCCACGCGGTGCACGGGAAGTCGACCTTGCCCTCGAGGAAGTCGAGGAACAGCGGCGAGTGGTTGAGCCGCCAGCGGCGGCGGTTGCCGCCCGCGAAGGCCTTCCTGAACAGCTCGCGGGTCTGCTCCACGCCCAGGAAGTGCTCCTGGTCGGGTGCCTTCTCGTAGGCGTAGGCGGGCGAGATCATCATCTCGTCGACCTTGAGGTCGTCGTTGAGGAAGTTGAGCACCTCGACGACGGTCTGCGGGGTGTCGGTGTTGAAGAAGGTGGAGTTGGTGGTCACCCGGAAGCCGCGCCGCTTGGCCTCCTTGATGGCCTCCACCGCCTCGTCGAACACGCCCTCCTTCGCCACCGACTCGTCGTGCCGCTCCCGCAGCCCGTCGATGTGCACCGCGAAGGCGAAGTAGGGGGACGGCTTGAACTTGTCCATCTTCTTGCGCATCAGCAGCGCGTTGGTGCACAGGAAGACGTACTTCCGCTTGGCCACCAGCTGCCGTACGATCTCGTCGATCTGCGGGTGCATCAGGGGCTCGCCGCCCGCGATGGACACCATCGGCGCACCCGACTCCAGTACCGCTCCCACCGCCTGGGCGACGGGCATGCGCTGCTTGAGCACTCCTGCCGGATGCTGGATCTTGCCGCAGCCCTCGCACTTGAGGTTGCAGGCGAAGAGCGGTTCAAGCTCGACGATCAGCGGGAACTTGTCCCGCCTGCGAAGCTTCTGTTCGGCCAAGTATGTGGCGACTTTGACGGACTGGCGCAGCGGCATGGCCATCTGGCTCACCTCCTGGGGAGCAGCACATTACGGTGCCATTCGAAAAAAGTCGGCAGGACGGAACGAAGAACGCGGAAGGCTGATATTCCACCGCGGACCGTACCGATACGGACGAGTTCATGTTCTGGAGCGTCCACGACCACCCGCACGGCCGCAACAGGGCGCACGCCCGTGCGCACGGCGCTCAGGAGCGTGGCCGCCGACTCCATGTCGACCGCGATCGCGCCGGTGGCGCACAGGTCGGACCGCTCGGGTCCGCGTACGACATGGTCGGAGCCGGTGAGCGGCCCGGTGTGCACGGTGCGCCCGGGCAGGGTGCGGGTGAGTTCCTTGACGAGCAGTTCGGTGCCGACGCAGGGGACGGTGCCGCGCGGGTCCCGGGTCTCCTCGGCGACGACGAGGTCGCCGGGGTGCATGCCCGGGGCGAGCCCCGCGCAGAAGCCCGTGGCGAGCACCGCGGCCCGGTCCAGCGGCGGGCCGGCGAGGACCCGGGTGACGGAGCGTTCCGCCGCCTTGGGTCCCATGCCCGTCCGCAGGACGGTGACCGGCCCGCCGGCTCCGCCGCGGTCACCGGCGCGCAGGGCGAGACGCTCGATGCCGAGCGCGCAGGCGATCAGCAGCGGAGCCGGTCCGGGCCGTGTGCTCATCAGCTCCCCTTGACCTCGGCGCCGCGCCGCTCGGCGAGGGGATCGGCGGTGGGGCGGCGCCCGGCGAAGGGCTCGCCGTGCACGTACCGGCCGAGCGCGGTGAGCGGGAAGACCTGCCGGTACAGGTGGTAGTTGATGGAGAAGTCCCACGGGAAGCCGGTGCCGGTGAAGTACGGCTCGTCCCAGGAGCCGTCCTCCCGCTGGGTGGCCGCGAGCCACTCGACGCCGCGCTCGACGGCCTTGGAGTCCTTCTCCCCCGCCGCGAGCAGGGCGAGCAGGGCCCAGGCGGTCTGCGAGGCCGTGGAGGCGCCCTTGCCGCTCCACTCCTTGACGTACCGGTAGGAGCGCAGATCCTCGCCCCAGCCGCCGTCGTCGTTCTGCACGCTCTCCAGCCAGGTCACCGCGCGGCGGACGGCCGGGTGGGAGCCGGGCAGGCCGGCGGCCGTCAGGGCGGGTACCACGGACCCGGTGCCGTAGAGGTAGTTGACGCCCCAGCGGCCGAACCACGAGCCGTCCGGCTCCTGTTCGGCCAGCAGCCACTCGATGCCGCGCCGGGTGCGGGGGTCGTGGGTCATGCCCTCGGCGGCGAGCATCTCCACGACGTGCGCGGTGACGTCCGCCGACGGCGGGTCGATCACCTCGCCGAAGTCGCAGAACGGCAGCCGGTTGGGGAAGGGGCTGGTGTTGTCGACGTCGAAGGCTCCCCAGGCGCCGTTCTTCGACTGCATCCCGAGGTTCCAGCGCACCCCGCGCCCGATGGCGTTGTCCATCCGCTCCGGGTCGTGGTGCCTGACCCGGCGCAGGGCGAGGACGACCTCGGCGGTGTCGTCGATGTCGGGGTAGTTGTCGTTGTGGAACTCGAACGCCCAGCCGCCCGGCGGCAGTCCGGGACGGCGTACCGACCAGTCGCCGGGCCGGACGATCTGCTCGCCCAGCATCCAGTCGGCGGCCTTGACCAACTGGGGGTGGTCGGCGGGCAGTCCGGCGTCGGCGAGCGCGATGGTGGCCAGGCAGGTGTCCCACACCGGCGACTGGCAGGCCTCGATCATGCGGGCGCCGTCCTCGCGCCGCACGGCGTAACGGTCCAGCGACTCGAGGCCGGCCCGCATCACCGGGTGCTCGAGGTCGTAGCCGAGCAGGTACAGGGCGATGACCGAGTACACGGCCGGCGGCTGGATGCCGCCCCAGCAGCCGTCGTTCTCCTGCCGCTCGATGATCCAGCGGGCGGCCGAGTTCAGGGCGGCCTCGCGCACTCTGCGCACGGCGACGGAACGGTAGCCGCGCACCACCATGTCGAGCCGCTGGAACAGGCCGTCCCAGGTTCTGGCCGGGGCGAGCGGTCGCGGCGGACGGGGACTGCCGGGGTCGGTGTGCAGCTCGTCGAGCGGGAACGGGGCCGGACGCACCGGGCGCTTGGCCGAGACGACGGTCAGGGGCACGATCGTCTGCCGCGCCCAGCACCCGAAGTTGTAGATGTTGAGCGGGAACCACTTGGGGAACCAGATGAGTTCGGGCGGCAGTTCGGGCAGGTCCTCCCACTTCCACCAGCCGAACAGGGCCAGCCAGATGCGGGTGAAGACGCGAGAGGCCGCGATGCCGCCCCGCGCGCGGATCCAGGCGGAGGCCCGGGCCATGTGGGGCTCGTCCGGCGCGTCGCCGGCCAGCCGGAGGGCGACGTAGGCCTCGATGGTGGTGGAGAGTTCGCCCGGGCCGCCGTAGAAGGTGGCCCAGGTGCCGTCCTCGCGTTGCTCGCCGCGGATGAACAACGCGGCGGCCCGGGTGGTGTCCTCGTCCAGGATGCCCAGGAACTGGCGCAGCAGCAGGTCCTCGGCGTCCATGGTGACGTTCGTCTCGAGGTCGCCCTTCCACCAGCCCTCGGCGTCCTGCTGGGCAAGCAGGAAGTCGGTGGCCCGCCTGACGGCGGCCGCGGCGGCTTCTTGTACCCCGGCCGCCTCGGGGGTGCTGAGTACGGTTTCACTGGCCGCGGCAGCGCGGGACGGCAGTGTCGCCCCGGTGCTTCCGTCGGTCGTCGCTGTCATGGCTTCCCCTTCGTGCAGTCGTCCAAGTCGTGCTGCTGTGGGTCCGCCGTCGGCCGGTGCCTGAAACCTCCTTGCTGCACCGGCCGGCGACTACGCGAGGCTGGTTCGACCGATAGTGATCATCTCTTTCGTACGACGACGAAGTCGGCGAGCGCCGTGAACGCGGCCCGTACCTGCTCGGGCATACCGACGGCGTCGAGGGCTTCGATGGCGATGGTGTGCTGACGGCGCGCCTCCTCGGCCGTCCACTCCCGGCCGCCCGCCTCCTCGATGAGGGCGGCGCGGGCCGCGAACTCCTCCTCGGAGAAGTTCGCGAAGTCGCTGCTCTTGGCGTCGGCGGCGAGGATCTCGCCGAGCCGCTCGGAGGCCGGGCCGCCCGCCGCGAGCGCGGCCACGACCGGCAGGGACTTCTTGCGCTGGCGCAGATCGCTCCAGGTCTGCTTGCCGGTGGCCTCCGGGTCGCCCCAGATGCCGAGGAGGTCGTCGACGGCCTGGAAGGCCAGACCGAGGTGGTACCCGTACTTCTCCAGCGTGTCGGCCGTGCGGTCGTCCGCGCCGCCGAGGACCGCGCCGACGGAGGAGGCGCAGGCGAGCAGGGCACCGGTCTTGTTGCCCTCCATCTCCAGGCACTCCGCGACGCTGACCCGGTCACGATGCTCGTAGGAGATGTCCTGCGCCTGACCGTCGATCAGGGCGCGGGTGGCGGTGGTCAGCCGGCGGGCGGCGCGGCCGGCCTCGGCCGTGCCCAGCTCCAGCAGCACCTCGTTGGCCAGGGCGAACAACGCGTCGCCGACCAGGATGGCCTGGGCGGGGCCGTGCACCTTCCAGACCGTGTCGCGGTGGCGGCGCTGTTCGTCGCCGTCCATCAGGTCGTCGTGCAGCAGGGAGAAGTTGTGGACGAGCTCCACGGCGACCGCGCCGGGCACACCGGCCTCGGGCGCGGCCCCGGTGACCTCGGCGGAGAGCACGGCCAGGGCGGGGCGCACGGCCTTGCCGCCGTCCCCGCGGGCCGGGTTGCCCAGGGCGTCGATCCAGCCGAAGTGGTAGGCGGCGACGGTGTCCATGGGGGGCGCCAGGCGGTCGACGGCCGCCCGCAGTACCGGCGTGGCCAGGGTCCGGCCGCGCTCCAAAAGCGCGGTCACGTCCACCGCGGTCCTCCGAGCGGCCGTCGAGGCCGGGGGCACAGTGGGCACAGTCTCTCCTCTTGTTGCGGTGCCGGAGGTGCGGGGGCCCGCCGCGGGCTGCTGATCGAACGTCATGCCGCCGCCTCCTCGATGGCGAAGAGACGGCTCGGGCGGGGCCGGCCCAGGGCGCTCAGCGCGGCCTCGGCCGCCTTCACACCGCTGCGGACCGCACTCTCCATGGTCGCGGGCCACCCTGTGGCGGTCCACGCTCCGGCCAGATACAGGCCGGGGGCCTTGGTGCGGGCGCCGGGCCGCAGCCGTCCGACGCCGGGGGCCGGGGCGAACGTCGCCGTGCGCTCCCGGGTCACGAAGAAGTCCTTCACCTCGGCACCGCGTGCACGGGGCAGCAGCCGCCTCAGTTCGGGCAGATAGCGCTCGCGCAGCACGGCGACCGGCGCGTCGATCTCGTCCTGTGCCACCGACTGGGACACCGCGAGGTACTGACCGTGCTTCAGGCCGGCCGCCTCGGTGCGGTCGAAGACCCACTGCACGGGTGTGCCGATGGCCGCGAAGAAGGGCGCGTTGAGCACCGTGCGGTCATAGACGACGTGGGCGTTGAGGATCGGCGCGGTGCCGATCCTGAGCAGCCGGTCCGGCGCGTCCAGGGCGCCGGCCGGCAGCAGTCCGTGCGCCTCGCGCTGCGGTACGGCGAGGACGACAGCGTCGGCGACCAGGCTCTCGCCGGGAAGCTGAACGTTCCAGCTCCCGTTTCCGTTGAGGGAGACGGAGGTGACGCGTGTCCGGACCTCGGTACGCACGCCCGCGGAGTCGAGCGCCCTGCGGGCCAGCCCGTCGTGCAGTTCGCCCAGCGGGACGCGGGCCCAGCCGATGTCGGCCGCGCCCGGGTCGGACAGCAGTCCGGTCTTGAACACCATCGCGGCGAGCCCCAGCGAGGAGTCGCGCGCGACCGCGTTGAGCGTGGCGACCCCGACCAGGTCCCACAGGGCCTCGACGGCACGCGCCGACTGGCCGTGCTCGGTCAGCCAGCTGCCGAAGTCCCGTGCGTCCAGGGCCGGATCGGTGAGGTCGAGTCCCTTGAGCGCGAGCGCGGCGCGGCCCACCCGGACCCGCTCGGCGAGCGAGAGGTGCGGGTAGGTGGCGAGGCTGCGCCCCAGGTGCAGGGGTACGGGCAGCGCGTCGCGCCGCAGTGTGCCGAGCCGCCGGCCCTCGGGTCTCGTGGCGTCGACGACGGGCACCTCCAGCCGGTCCTGCAGCGGGGCGAGCGCGGCGCCGCCGATCCGGTCGAGGAACCAGCGGTAGGCGGTGCAGCAACGCAGGTAGACGTGCTGTCCGTTGTCGATGGTGAGGTCGCCGCGCTGGAAGGAGAAGGCGAGCCCGCCCAGGCGGGGTCTGCCCTCCAGCAGCGTCACGCGCATTCCGGCGTCGGCGAGCGCGAGCGCGGCGGTGAGGCCGGCCAGGCCGCCGCCGACCACCACGGCATGCCGTCCGGCCGGTCCCGAGGCGTCCGTGAGCGGTCCGTCCCGCCGTGTGCCGTCGGTCATCGTGCGCCCTCCCCTGTGCGTCCGCCGCGGTGAGCGGGTGCCTCGCGGGCGACCGTTGCCGTCAGGGACGCCGCCCGGCATCGGAGGGTTGCCCGCCGTTTCTCGCCGGTGGCCTCATCGTGCGGTGACATCACCATCAGGCACGCCTCCTGACGGTCTGCCGGGACACGTACCGGGCGTCGAGGCCGGACAGGCCGCGCACGGCGACGTACGCCTTCTCGTGTCCGGGCAGCGAGACCCGGCCGCGCAGCACGGCCTCCGGGTCGCGCTCGATGCGGTCGAGCAGCCGGCGGTAGATGCCGGCCATGGCGGCGACGCACGCGCCGCTGCGCCGGTCCAGCAGAGGCAGCAGCCGGTAGCCCTCGGCGAACAGGGCACGGGCCCGCCGCACCTCGAAGTGCACCAGGCCCGCGAAGTCGGAGCCCTCCGGCGGCGTCGGCCCGTGGAACCCGGCCGAGCAGCCGAACTTGGCGAGGTCGTCGGCGGGCAGGTAGGTGCGGCCGCCCTCGGCGTCCTCGCGGACGTCTCTGAGGATGTTGGTCAGCTGCAACGCGAGCCCGAGCGTGTCGGCGTACTCGGGAGCGCGTTCGGCGCCGCGCGCCCCCGGCTCGGTACCGAACACGCCGAGGGAGAGCCGTCCGATGGCCCCGGCCACGCAGCGGCAGTAGGCCTTCAGGTCCTCCCAGGTCTCGTACGTCTCGCCGCGGACGTCCATCAGGACGCCGTCGATGAGTTCGTCCAGGCCGCCGAGCGGGATCGGGAAGATCCGGGCGGCGTGGCTGAGGGCGACGGCCACGGGGTCGGTGTCGTCGTCCTCGACCGCGCCGTCGCGGACCCGGCCGAGCAGCGCCCGGGTGTCCTCCAGACGGGTGATCTTCACATCGTGGGCCAGCGTTCCGTCGCCGATGTCGTCGACGCGCCGGGAGAGCGCGTACAGCGCCGACATCGCCCGCCGCTTGGCCGTCGGCAGCAGTCTGATGCCGTAGGCGAAGTTGCGGGCCTGCTGTCCGGTGACGGCCTCGCAGTAGCTGTAGGCGGCGAGTACCGGCGCGGACACGTGCTGTTCCGACTCCACGGCCCGGATCACCCCTCTCCTCGCAGAGTCAGGCCCACCTCGCGCAGCAACCGGGTCTTGCCGGGCTTGGGCGGGCCGGGAAGTACGTCGTATTCGGCGGCGGCGATCGCGTGGACCGCCGCCCTTCCCCCCGCCACGAACCCCGCGAGCAGCAGCTTCAACCTGCCGTGGACGCTACCCACCAGGGGGGCGCCTTCATTCAGCAGACCGCGGGCGCGTTCCGCTTCGTACGCGACGAGTGCGCGCACCGATGCGCCTGCGGTGGGCGCGGCGAGATCAGACTCCTGCACGTGGAAACGTTTCATGTCGGCGGCGGGCAGATAGATGCGGTCGCGTCCGAGGTCCTCCCTGACGTCCTGGAGGTGCTCGACGATCTGCAGGGCGGTGCAGACGGCGTCGGAACGGCGGATCCGCTCGGGGGTCGAGGTACCGGTGACGGCGAGGACGAGGCGGCCGACGGGGTTGGCGGACAGTTCGCAGTAGGCGAGGAGGTCGTCGTAGGTCTCGTACCGCGTGACGAGCTGGTCCTGGCGATTGGCGGCGATCAGGCCGAGGAACGGCTCGGGGCTCAGTGATCTGCGGCGGACGGTGGGCTGAAGCCGGCGCAGCAGGGGATGGCGCGGGGTGCCGTCGAAGACCCGGCGCAGATCGGCCTCGAAGGCGTCGAGGAGGACCAGTCGGTCCTCGGCCTCGCCGGGCGACACGCCCAGCAGCCGGGCGTCCGCGCCGCCGGGGGCCAGGTCGCCGTCGCCGATGTCGTCGACGAGGCGGGCGAAGCCGTAGACGGCCATCAGGTCGACGCGCCAGGCTCTGGGCAGGAAGAACGGCGCCACGGGGAAGTTCTCACCCGCGGCCTTGTCGAGGGTGGCGCGCTCGGGGTCGCGCGCCGTCGGCGTTCGCGTCATCGTCCACTGTCCGGCACGGGGACGGCACCTGCTGCGTTGAGCTGGGGAGTTTCCGTAGCCATTGCCGTCACATCTCCCGTTCTACACTGCCGACCCAAGACACACTATTTCGGACACGCCGCCCGGCCGTCCGCGGGGCGGCGTCGGCGGAGGGTGTCGCGCATTATCTCCCCACTTGCCGCTTTCCGGGACCGGTACAGCTTACGTTGTACAACGCAGCGTGCCGCGCGGGGGGTGTCCCGCACATCACAACAACACACCGATTGGTGTCAAGATTCCTCAAGACGGCGCGAGTTGACACATCCTTTGCGGACGAGGGGCCCCACCGGACGCGTTCCGGCGGGGCCCTGGCGCCTGCGGGCTACTTGCCCGTGAACTTCTCGTACTCCTTGAGCACCGCTTCGGTGGGGCCGTCCATGCGCAGTTCGCCGCGCTCCAGCCACAGCACCCGGTCGCAGGTGTCGCGGATCGACTTGTTGTTGTGGCTGACCAGGAACACCGTGCCGGCCTCCTTGCGCAGCTCCCGGATGCGCGCTTCGGAGCGCGTCTGGAACTTGCGGTCGCCGGTGGCCAGCGCCTCGTCGATCATGAGGACGTCGTGGTCCTTGGCGGCGGCGATGGAGAAGCGCAGCCGGGCCGCCATGCCGGAGGAGTACGTGCGCATCGGCAGGGTGATGAAGTCGCCCTTCTCGTTGATGCCGGAGAAGTCGACGATCCCCTCGTAGCGCTCCTTGATCTGCTCGCGCGACATGCCCATGGCCAGTCCGCCCAGGATGACGTTGCGCTCGCCGGTGAGGTCGTTCATCAGCGCCGCGTTCACGCCGAGCAGCGAGGGCTGGCCGTCGGTGTAGACCCGGCCCCTCTCAGCGGGCAGCAGGCCGGCGATGGCGCGCAGCAGCGTGGACTTGCCGGAGCCGTTGGAGCCGATCAGGCCGATCGCCTCGCCGCGGTAGGCGACGAAGGAGACGCCCTTGACGGCGTGCACCTTGCGCACGCCCCGCGCCGTGTCGTCGGAGCCCCGCTTGAGGATGCGGCTGAGCGCGGCGGTGGCGCTGCCCTTGCCGGACTTGGCGCCGTTGACGCGGTAGACGATGTGCAGCTCGTCCGCGATCACGGTGGGCACCCGCCCGGCGTCGCGCATGTGGTGGTCCTGGTCAGCCACGGCCGTACCTCTCCTCCGCCTTCCAGAAGTACACGAAGCCACCGACGAAGACGAGCACGGCCCAGCCGAGGGCGCCGGCCCAGACGTGCGGCGGCAGGTGCGAGGAGCCGTAGCCGTCGATCAGCGCGAAGCGGATCAGGTCCATGTAGATGGCGGCGGGGTTGACCTGCATCAGCCGGATGACCCAGTCCGGCTTCCCTGCGAGCATGCCGCTGAGGGAGAACATCACGCCCGACGCGTACATCCAGGTCCGCGTGACGAACGGCATGAGCTGGGCGAGGTCGGGGGTCTTGGAGCCCAGCCGGGCCATGATCAGCGCCAGCCCGGTGTTGAACAGGAACTGCAGCGCCAGCGCCGGCACGATCAGCAGCCAGGACAGGCGCGGGTAGCTGCCGAAGGCGATGACCACGAGGAACAGCACGATCATCGAGTACAGCAACTGCTGGAGCTGCTGGAGCGCGAACGAGATCGGCAGCGAGGCGCGCGGGAAGTGCAGCGCGCGCACCAGACCCAGGTTGCCGGAGATGGCGCGGACACCGGCCATGACCGAGGTCTGGGTGAAGGTGAACACGAACACCCCGGTCACCAGGAACGGGATGTACGTCGCCTGGTCGAGTCCCCGGGTGGCCTTGATGATGATGCCGAAGATGAAGTAGTACACCGCGGCGTTCAGCAGCGGTGTCGCCACCTGCCAGAGCTGGCCGAGCTTGGCCTGGCTGTACTGGGCGGTCAGCTTCGCCTGGGAGAAGGCCAGGATGAAGTGGCGCCGCCCCCACAGCTGCCGGATGTACGCCCCGAGCGGGGGCCGGGCGCCGCTGACGGACAGCCCGTACTTGTCGGCAAGCTGGACCGGGGTAAGACCCTCGTCGGGCGACGGAGCCGCGCCGAGGGCGACGCCGCCGTCATGCGTTGTCTCACTCACAAGTGGAAACTTTCGTCTTCGAGATGCGCTGCCAGTGCGGATGTACGGCCGTGGCTCGAGCACCGGCTGGGTGGTGCCGCGTACTCGGGGGAACGATCTTGTCAGATGACCGGCGGCCGGCCCAGTCGGGTGAGTCGCCACACCGTACGCCACTTCATGGGCCGGCGCGGGCCGCAGGGTGTGGTCCAGCCCTCCCGGAAGCCGCCGAACCAGGCCCTCAGGGCCGGACGCGAAGGGCGGCGGGCGAGGGTGAGCAGCAGCCACACCCCAAGGTAGACCGGGACGAGGAGCACCGGGAGGTTGCGGCGGGCCAGCCAGACCCGGTTGCGGGCGACCATGCGGTGGTAGACCGCGTGCCGCGAAGGCGCGGTCGTCGGGTGGTACAGCACCATGTCGGACCGGTAGTCGATCATCCAGCCCGCGTCGAGGGCCCGCCATGCCAGGTCGGTTTCCTCGTGCGCGTAGAAGAATTCGTCCGGCAGGCCGCCGACTTCCGCGAAGACCTTGGTGCGGACGGCGTTCGCGCCGCCCAGGAAGGTGGTGACCCGGGAGGAGCGCATCGGGTCGGCGGCGCGCAGCCGCGGCACGTGGCGGCGCTGGGTGACGCCGGTGTCCGGGTCGGCGATGCGGAAGCTGACGATGCCGAGCCGGTCGTCGGCGGCGAAGGCCTGGCGGCACAACTCGGCGGTGTCGTTCCGGGCGAGCAGGCCGTCGTCGTCGAGGAAGAGCAGGATGTCGACGTCGCCGCCGGCCGGGCCGAAGGCCTCGATGCCGACGTTGCGGCCGCCGGGGATGCCGAGGTTCTCCGGCAGCTCGACGGTCCGTACAACCGACGAGAACTCTGCGACGTCCGGGACGGGCGAGCCGTTGCCGACGACCACCACCTCGACTCGGTCGCCGTCCTGCTTGGCGACCGAGTCGAGCAGGGCCCGCAGCTCCTCGGGCCGGTTGCCCATGGTGATGATGACGGCGCCGACCTTGAGCGGTGCGTTCGCAGAGGTCACGCCGCTCACCTCAGCCTGCTGGAGACGAGGATGGACACCAGGTGCAGCAGGGTCTGGAGCAGCGCGATGCCGGCGAGCACGGCCGTGCCGAGCCGGGTGAAGAACAGGTCGCCCCTGATCGTGTCGGCGATCGCGAGGACCAGGATCAGCAGGGACGCCTCGATACCGAGGATCAGCCGGTGGAACTTGAGCGCCGCGGCGGCCCGGCGGGCCAGCGCCATGCCCGACGAGCGCGGTTCGGCCGCGCTCTCCTGGACCGGCGGCAGCCCGCCCTGGTGGCGGGCCACGCCGACGAGGTCGGTCTCGGCCTTGATCAGGATCGCGCCGAGAGCGGCCAGGGTCCCGAGGAAGGCCCACAGCCAGTCGATGCGCCCGGGACCCCACAGGTCGGCGGCGCGCAGCCCGAGCCCGACCAGGACGGCGGCGTCGGTGAGATAGGCCCCGACCCGGTCCAGGTAGACCCCGCCCAGCGAGAACTGCTGCTTCCAGCGGGCGATCTCGCCGTCGACGCAGTCCAGCAGCAGGTAGAGCTGGACCATCAGCACGCCGAGCACGGCGCCCGCGATCCCCGGCACCAGCAGGGCCGGGGCCGCGAGGACGCCGAAGACGGTCATCAGGTACGTGAGCTGGTTGGGCGTGACCCTGGTGCCCACCAGGTAGCGGTCCACCCGCAGGGACACCTCGCGCATGTAGAGGCGTCCCGCCCAGTGCTCTCCGCTGCGCCGGTCCTTCACCCCTGACGGATGGACGACCGGTCTCAGTTCAGCTACCGATGGCCTTGACATAGTCGGCGTAGATGTCCTTGATCTGGTCGGTCTTGAGGTCGAGGTGTTCGAGGATCGTGTAGCGGCCGGGCCGGGTCTCCGGGGCGAACTCGACGACCCGGACGAACTCGTCCACCGTGAAGCCGATGTCCTTGGGCAGCACCGGCAGCCCGTGCCGGCGCAGCACCTCGGCCATCTGTCCGGCCGTCTCCACGTCGCCCCGCAGATACGTGGCGAACGCGCCGCCGAGGCCGCACTGCTCGCCGTGGAGCGCGTTGCGCTTGGGGAACCGGAGGTCGAACGCGTGGCTGATCTCGTGGCAGGCACCCGACGCCGGACGGCTGTCCCCGGCCACCGACATGGAGATGCCGCACAGGACCAGGGACTCGGAGAGCGTCGTCAGGAACGGGTCGTCGCCGATGCCGCCGGGGTGCCGCAGCACGGCCTCGGCCGCCTGTCGGGCCATCGCGGCGGCGAGGCCGTCGATCTTCTCCCCGGTCTCGCGGTGCGACAGTTCCCAGTCGGCCACGGCGGAGATCTTGCAGATCACGTCGCCGATGCCGGCACTCACGAAGCGCACCGGTGCCTCGCGAATCACATCGAGGTCGATGACGATGCCGATCGGGTTGGGCACGCCGTACGAGCCCCGGCCCGCGTCGTTGTCCAGCGTGGCGACCGGCGAGCACAGCCCGTCGTTGGCCAGGTTGGTGGCCACCGCGACCAGCGGCAGGCCCACGCGGGCCGCCGCGTACTTGGCGCAGTCGATGACCTTGCCGCCGCCGAGGCCGACCACCGCGTCGTAGCGGCCGGCCTTCTTGATGGAGTCGGCGAGCCTGACCGCACCGTCGATGGTCCCGTCGGCGTCCTCGAACCAGTCGGCGCCCGGGAAGGCCGAATCGAACCGCTCGCGCAGTACCCGGCCGGAGCCGTTGCTGATGGCGAAGGCCAGTCGTCCCGACGGCGAGATCCGCTCGTCGGAGAGGATCACGGCCAGGTCGTCGAGCGCGCCCCGGCGGATGTCGACAGCGACCGGCGACGGAATGAGCCGGGTCAGTACAGGCACGCGATTCCACGTCCCTTGGCGAGGTCGTCGTGGTTGTCGATCTCGACCCACTTGACGTCGCCGATCGGTGCCACGTCGATCGTGAAGCCGCGGTTGACGAGCTCCTGGTAGCCGTCCTCGTAGTACAGCTGCGGGTCCCGCTCGAAGGTGACCTTCAGCGCGTCGGCCAGCTCGGGGGCCGCGTCGCCCTCGATGAGGGTGACGCCGATGTACTCGCCGGTGGCCTCGGCCGGGTCCATGAGCTTGGTGATCCGCCGCACACCGCGGTCGGCGTCGGCGACGACCTTCATCTCCTCGTCGGCCAGCGACTTCACCGTGTCCAGGGCGAGGATGATCTTCTTGCCGTCGCCGCGGGCGGCGAGCAGGGTCTTCTCGACGGAGACCGGGTGGACGGTGTCGCCGTTGGCGAGGATCACGCCGTCCTTGAGGGCGTCACGGCCGCACCACAGGGAGTAGGCGTTGTTCCACTCCTCGGCCTTGTCGTTGTCGATCAGAGTGAGCTTCAGGCCGTACTTCCGCTCCAGGGCCGCCTTGCGCTCGTACACGGCCTCCTTGCGGTAGCCGACGATGATCGCGGCCTCCGTCAGGCCGACCTCGGCGAAGTTGCCGAGGGTGAGGTCCAGGACCGTGGGGCCGTCCTCCGCGCCGTCGGGCCCCACCGGCACCAGCGCCTTGGGCAGGGTGTCGGTGTAGGGGCGCAGGCGCCGTCCGGCGCCGGCCGCCAGCACGAGGCCGATCATGCGGGTTCTCCTTCGTCGTGTACTGCGGGCGCGCCCCTCAGATGAGAGGCCACCCAGAAACGGATGCTCTCGGTGAGCACCAGCAGGGCGACGACCACGGCGAGGACCGTGAGCGCGACCTGGAATTGCGAGGCGGTGAGCACCGCGGCCAGCACGGTGACGAGCAGCGTGCGCCCCTCCTGCCCGCCGAGGGCGCGCACCAGCCAGACCGGCGGCGCTCCGGCGTTGCCGCGGATGCGGTACACCGTGTCGTAGTGATGGTAGGCGACGGCCGCCACCAGGCCGAAAGCCGCAGGAAGGGCTCCGTTCACCTCCGCTCTGGCCGCCAGCACCAGCACGGTGACGTATTCGGCGGCGCGGAACAGCGGGGGGACGAGCCAGTCGAGGGGGCCCTTGAGGGGCTGGGAGAGGGCCAGGCCCGCGAAGACGACGTAGAAGGCGGCGCCCACGAAGGGCAGGCCGGAGTACAGGCCGGCGGCGAGGATCACCACGCCGGCCAGGGCACGCAGCAGCGGGGAGCTGAGGTACCAGCGGGTATTGGGATCGCGCAGCCTGGCGACGAGGTCGGCGATCGGTCCGTTGTCCGCGAGGTCCGCCAGCGCCTGCGCCGCCCGGTCGGTGCGCCGCGCCTTGCGCGTCACGGACCGCAGGACGCGGCCCGCCGTGGTGTACGTCGCCGCGAGGGCGCAGCCGGCGAGCAGGACGTAGAACGTGATCCTGGGGGTCGTGACCGCCGTCAGGACCGCGATCATCGCCCAGCGCTCGCCGATGGGCAGAACGATCATCCGGCGTACCCAGACCGTCCAGCCGACGCTGTCCAGCTTGTCGGAGAGCGCGGCGGTGGGGCTGGTGTTGGCGGTGGCGTCCGTGTCTCCGGCGTTCGCCTCGTTGAAGGAGAAGTCGACCACATGCCGGCAGGTCTGAAGGATCATGGCGCCCAGGGCCAGGGCCCAGACGTCGTCGCCGCCGCGGGCGGCGCCCAGCGCGAGGCCGGCGTAGTAGGCGTACTCCTTGGCCCGGTCGAAGGTGGCGTCCAGCCAGGCGCCGAGGGTGGAGTACTGAAGCGAGTAGCGGGCCAGCTGGCCGTCGGCGCAGTCCAGTACGAACGAGGCGATGAGCAGCACGCCGGCGGCGACGAAGCCGCCGCGGGTGCCGGTGGCGGCGCAGCTCGCGGCTATGAGCGCGGTGAGCAGGGAGACCGTGGTGACCTGGTTGGGGGTCAGCCCTCGGCGGGCGCACCAGCGGGCGACGTAGCGCGAGTACGGGCTGATGCAGAAGGTGGTGAAGAAGCCGTCGCGGGCTTTGACGGCCGACTTCAGGCGGACGGCCTCGTCGTCGACGGCGGCCACGGCCTGGCGTGCCTCGTTGCGGGTCTGGGGGTCCTCGGGTACGGCGGCGACGAGGGTGCCGAGCACGGGGCGGTGCACCTCGGAGCCGTCGGCGTCCAGGGCTTCGGAGATCCGGTCGGCGAGGCCGGCCACGGCGACCGCGGTGCTGCCGCCGGCGGAGTTCTCGCGGGCCATCGCGCGGGTCAGCGCCTGGCGGCCGGCCGGGCGGGCGGCCATCGCGCCGGGCACGGCGGCGAGCGGGAAACGGGGGTCGGTCAGGCCCAGTCGCAGCGCGTGCAGATGCCCGACGAACCGGGCATCGACGATGGCGACCCGCTGGTCACCGGGCACCTGGGCGAGCAGCGTCTCGGCGTCGGTGCCGTCGGAGGCGACCCGCACGTCGAATCCGAGGGACCGCAGATCGCCCTCGATCGACGATCCGGGGACCGGCTGACCGGTCAGGATGGCGGTCGACAACGAACTCACTCCCTGAGGGGCCGACGCGCCCGCGCCGGTCATGTGCATATAGAGGCCCCGCCTGCCTGTGGCACCCGGGCGGCATGTCGGCAGAGGCTATCGGATGGCGGGAAGCCCACGTTCACCGCCCGTTCACCGGCCTGATCGACGTGGTCTGCCGCAGCCTTCGCCGCGATCATCATGGGTGATCCGGCCGCCGGGTCACAAACTCCGCACCAGATCGGGCATTCGTCACATCCGGCCCCGGCATGGGCTGGACGGCCATGACATGACTGATCACCGAAGGGTCGCCTCGGTGTGCGGGGCCGGCTGCCGCACCCCGGTGCCCGAGTCGTCCGCGCGCCCTGACCTGCGGTTCGTTTGCGCAGGTCAGAGCACATGACAACGGTGTTCAGTGCCGCGTTGCCCCATACCCCCCACCCGTAGTTCACTGTGATCCCGGAGGCAATACGGAAAGGGCGGTCATCCCATGGGGGCCGGTCACGACCACGGGCACGCGCACGGCGCAGGAGCAGGCGGCACGGCGGGCGCCGCGCACCGCGGCACACTGCGCATCGCACTGTCGATCACGCTCACCGTGATGGTGGTGGAGATCGTCGGCGGCCTGCTCGCGGACTCGCTGGCGCTGGTCGCGGACGCCGCCCACATGGCCACCGACGCCCTCGGCCTCGGTATGGCGCTGCTGGCCATCCACTTCGCCAACCGGCCGCCGAGCGGGAACCGCACCTTCGGCTACGCCCGCGCGGAGATCCTCGCCGCGCTCGCCAACTGCCTGCTGCTGCTCGGCGTCGGCAGCTATGTGCTCTACGAGGCGGTCCAGCGGTTCCTCACCCCGGCGCCCACCAACGGCGGGCTGATGATCGTGTTCGGCGCGATCGGCCTGGTGGCGAACTCGATCTCCCTCATGCTGCTGATGCGCGGCCAGAAGGAGAGCCTGAACGTGCGCGGTGCCTTCCTGGAGGTGGCCGCGGACGCGCTCGGCTCGGTGGCCGTCATGATCTCGGCGGCGGTGATCCTGCTCACCGGCTGGCAGGCCGCCGACCCCGTCGCCTCCCTCCTCATCGGCCTGCTGATCGTGCCGCGCACCTTCCGGCTGCTGCGCGAGACGCTCGACGTGCTGTTGGAGGCGGCCCCGAAGAACGTCGACATGAACGAGGTGCGGGAGCACATTCTGGAGCTGGACGGCGTGGAGGACGTGCACGACCTGCACGCCTGGACGATCACCTCGGGTCTGCCGGTGCTCTCCGCGCACGTGGTCGTCGGGTCCGACGCGCTCAGCGCCATCGGCCACGAGAAGCTGCTGCACGAGCTCCAGGGCTGCCTCGGGGACCACTTCGACGTGGAGCACTGCACCTTCCAGCTGGAGCCGAGCGGGCACGCGGAGCACGAGGCCCGGCTGTGCCACTGACGGGACACTCCCCGCCGTCCTGACCGAAGGGGGCGCCCGGCGCGCACGGCGCCCGTGCCGGTACACGGAGGCGCGGTGTGCGCCCGTGTCCTCTCCGCGGGGGCGCCCGGACGGTTCCGGGCGTGCCCGTCCGGGCACGATCACCTACGGTGCCCGGCCCGTGACAGTCGAGGACCACGGTGCCGCGCGGGACATGCGGAGTGCCGGGAAGTGCCGGGAGTGCCGGTTTCGTACGGCAGACTTGGGACTCGAGGACCGAAGTGAAGGATGGGTATGCCGACCACACCTGCCACCGCGAAGCACAGCTCGTCGAACGGCGCCGCGGACGCGATCTTGCTGGAACTGGTCGACGAGGACGGCGTGACGATCGGCACCGCGGAGAAGCTGTCCGCCCACCAGCCACCGGGACGGCTGCACCGCGCCTTCTCCGTATTCCTGTTCGACAACCGCGGCCGGCTGCTGCTCCAGCAGCGGGCGCTGGGCAAGTACCACTCCCCCGGCGTGTGGTCCAACAGCTGCTGCGGCCACCCCTACCCCGGTGAGTCGCCCATGGCGGCGGCGGCCCGGCGCACGTACGAGGAGCTGGGGATCTCCCCGTCGCTGCTCGCCGAGGCGGGCACGGTCCGCTACCACCACCCGGACCCGGACTCGGGCCTGGTGGAGCAGGAGTACAACCACCTCTTCGTCGGCCTGGTGCAGTCCCCGCTGCGGCCGGACCCGGAGGAGGTCGGCGCCACGGCGTTCGTGACGCCCGCCGAGCTGGCGGAGCGGCACGCGCGGGACACCTTCTCCGTCTGGTTCCCGACCGTGCTGGACGCGGCCCGTCCCGCGATCAGGGAACTGACGGGTCCCGCCGGCTGGTAAGCCGGACCTCAGGGGTGCTGTTCCAGCTGGTGCGCCGGTTTGAGCGGCAGGGCGGCCCAGATCACCTTGCCGCCGCTCGCGGTGTGCTCGACGTCGCAGACCCCGCCGGCCTCCCGCGCGATCTCACGGACCAGGAGCAGCCCGCGCCCGCCGGTCCGCCCGTGGTCGGTCTCCAGGGCGGTCGGGCGGTAGGGGTGGTTGTCCTCCACGGACACCCGCACCCACTCGGCGCCGACCGCGACCTCCACGGCGAGCATCGGCGACAGCAGCGCCGCGTGCCGTACGGCGTTCGTGACCAGCTCGGACACGATCAGCAGCAGGCCGTGGACCAGGTCGTCCGAGACCGGGACGCCCTGGCGCAGCAGCAGGTCCCGGACCGCGTGCCGGGCCTGCGGGACCGAGGCGTCGGCGGCGGGCGCGGTGAACCGCCAGACCCCCTCGTACGGCAGCGGATCCGGCGGTACGTCGTGGAGAGGTGCCCCCGCGCCGCCCTCCGGGCGTGAGCCGTACCCGCGCCCGTGGTTGTCCATCGTCCGGTCGCCACCCTCGCGCTCGATTGTCACCACACGTCGAGTGTTGGTAACGCACCGCTCTCAGCCCAAGGACTGAACACAAGTCAGCGTGTTTCAAGCGCCTTGTGACCGTTGGCGTACGAATCCGTCACGGCAGGGACCGTTCCTGTCCCGTCCGCGCCGACATCGCGAACTTTTCGGGTTGTACGGTCCATGTCTCCCGCGCCCGGCGCGGCCGGGACGGCACAGTCAGGCCGTCCGGTCGGAGACCATGCCGACGATGCGGCGGCCGCCGAAGCCGGTCGCGATCAGGCCGAGGCCGTCGAAGAGGAGGGCGAGGGAGAGGAACGCGCCGATGACGTACTGGCTGCTGCTCGGCCAGGAGGCCAGCACCATGATGCCCAGCAGCAGGTAGAAGGCGCCCAGCAGCAACGTCCAGCCGAACTGGGGGCCGCGCACCACGACGCTGCCGACCACCCGGAACAGGCCGCCGGTCAGGAACAGCAGGGCCGCGAACATGGTGAGCGCGGCGGCGGTCGCGTGCGGATGTCCGATGACCACCACGCCCGCCGCGATGTTCAGGGCGGCCACGATGACGCCGAGCCAGAAGAAGTTCGAGCCGCGCGCCTGGACCGCGTGCAGCAGCCCGACAAGACCGCCGATCAGCAGCAGCCAGCCGAACAGGAGCATGGAGGTCAGCGTGACGGCGGCCGTGTAGACGAGCCCGACGAGTCCGGCGACCACCAGGAGCACCCCCAGTCCGGCGAGCCAGCCGAAACCGCGGCGCATCCTCGCCGTCTCGCTGCGGGGCTTGGTGAACCTGGCCATCGGCGCCTCCTCAAAGCCGCACGATCCCCCCGGTTTCCACCTTTTGTTCCGTTTGTTGCCGTGTCGTAACTCTCCCCCGCCCCTTCTTGATCAAACGCTCGGCCCGGCGGATAGCATCCGGCGCATGGAGCCGCAGTTGCTGCACGACGTCACCGACGCGGTGGCCACCGTCGTGGTCCACCACCCGGCCAAGCGCAACGCGATGACCGCCGCGATGTGGCGGGCGCTGCCACCGCTCCTGGACGGCCTCGCGGCCGATCCGGACGTCCGGGCGCTGGTGCTGACCGGGTCGGGCGCGACGTTCTGCGCCGGTGCCGACATCTCCACGCTGCGCGGCTCGCCGCGGGAGGCGCAGCGCCTGGCGGGGCAGGCCGAGGAGGCGCTCGCCGCGTTCCCCAAGCCGACGCTGGCCGCGGTGCGCGGGTACTGCGTGGGCGGCGGCGCCCAGCTCGCGGCGGCCTGCGACCTGCGGTTCGCCGAGGCGGGCGCGCTGTTCGGGGTGACGCCGGCCAAGCTGGGCATCGTCTACCCCGCCTCCTCCACCCGCCGCCTGGTCTCCCTGGTGGGCCCGGCGACCGCCAAGTACCTGCTCTTCTCGGGCGAGTTGATCGACGCGGAGCGCGCGCTGCGCACCGGCCTGGTCGACGAGTTGCTGCCGGAGGGCGAACTCGCCAAGCGGATCACGGAGTTCACCAGGATCCTCACCGCGCGCTCGCAGCTGACGCAGGCCGCGGCGAAGGAGTTCGCGGACGGCCGCACGGACCGCGACGCCCACTGGGCCGAGCAGGCACACGAGAACGGTGACACCGCGGAGGGGGTCGCCGCGTTCCTGGAACGCCGGACCCCCCGGTTCACCTGGAGCGTGCGGTAGTCGGCCGCCTACGTCAGCACGAAGCGGCTGTTGGTGCGGAACTCCTCGACGAGGTGCGCGGGCGCCTTCTCCGGGGATCCGGCGTCGTAGGGCGGCTGAGGGTCGTACTCGGTCAGCAGTTGGACGGCCTGGGCCTGTTCGTCGCCGGCGATCCGGCCGAGCAGTGTCAGGCCCATGTCGATGCCCGAGGAGACGCCGGCGGCCGTGACGTACTTGCCGTCGAAGACGACCCGCTCCCCCGTGGGCTCGGCACCGAAGCGCCTCAGCTGGTCGAGGGCCAGCCAGTGCGAGGTGGCGCGGCGCCCGTCCAGGAGTCCGGCGGCCGCCAGCAGCAGCGAACCGGTGCACACGGAGGTGGTCCAGGAGCTGGTGGCGTCGGCGGTGCGCAGCCAGTCCAGCAGGGTCTCGTTCTCCATCTGCGACGCCTGGCCGGGGCCGCCCGGGACGACAACGATGCCGGGGTCCGTGACCTCGTCCAGGGTCCGGTCGGCGGTGAGCGCGAGGTGCCCGGTCTCGGTGCGGACGGGGCCGGTCCGTTCGGCGACGAAGACGGTCCGCGCGCCGGGGAGCCTGCTGAGGGTCTCGTACGGGCCCACGGCGTCCAGGGCGGTGAAGCGGTCGAAGAGGACGATGGCGATCTGCACGGATTTCCCTCCGGTGGGTGTCAGGTGGTGGCGGGAGCGGGGCGGAACCGCCGCCGGTACTCGGCCGGGGCGGCGCCCAGCGCCTTGACGAACGCGCGCCGCATGGCCTCCGGTGTGCCGTAGCCGCTGGCGCGGGAGATCTCCTCGACGCCGTCGGCGGTGTCCTCCAGCAGCCGGCGGGCGTGTTCGAGGCGGACCCGGTCGACGTAGCGGCCAGGGGTCGTACCGGTCTCCGCCCGGAACGCGCGGGCGAAGTGGCGCGGCGAGAGGCGGGCACGGGCGGCGAGCGCCTCGACGGACAGCTCGTCCGCCGGATGCTCGGTGATCCACTGCTGTACGTCCCGCAGGGGCTCGCGCCGTGCCGTCTGCGCGGCGAGCTGGGCGCTGAACTGGGCCTGGTTGCCGGGCCGGCGCAGGAAGACCACCAGGTGGCGGGCGACGCTCAGCGCGACGTCGCGGCCGAGGTCCTCCTCGACGAGCGCGAGGGTCAGGTCGATGCCGCAGGTCACGCCGGCCGATGTCGCCACGTGCCCGTCGCGCACGTAGACCGGGTCGGCGTGGACCTCGACGGCGGGATGGTCACGGGCCAGCTTGGCGCAGTACGCCCAGTGGGTCGTGGCCCGGCGGCCGTCCAGCAGGCCCGCCTCGGCCAGCAGGATCGCGCCGGTGCACACCGAGACCAGGCGCGCGGCCCCCGGCCCGTGCGCGCGGACCCAGTCGACCAGACGCTGGTCCGGCCGGCGGGTGCCCTCCCCACCGGGCACGAGCAGCGTGTGCGGCACGGGCGCCTCGGCGAGCGGCGAGTCCGGTACCAGGGTCAGGCCGCTGGAGCTGCGTACGGGACCGCCGTCCAGGGAGGCCGTGTGGATGCGGTACGCCCCCGGTACGTGCCGGTCGGCACCGGCGAAGACCTCCACGGGGCCGGTGACGTCGAGACTCTGGACGCCGTCGAAGAGGACGACGAGAACGGTTCGCTGCGCCATGCGACCGATTCTTCGCGCGCCGGAGGATGGCCGCAATGACGGGTTTCCCACCTTTCCCGCCACACCCCGCCCCGTCTCCGCCGGTGCGAGCGGCGGCAGGGGTGCGCCTCGCCGGATGGCGCCCTGCGGCCCGGTTGTCGGCGGGGCCTGCCACAATTGCGGCGCACACCGGAGTGGAGAAGGCGGTACGGGATCGTGACGACACCCCTCACAGCGTCCATCGAGGGCAGGATCGCCGAGGAGCTCGGCGTACGGGAGCGGCAGGTCAAGGCCGCCGTGGAGCTGCTGGACGGCGGTTCGACGGTGCCCTTCATCGCCCGCTACCGCAAGGAAGCGACCGAGATGCTCGACGACGCGCAACTACGCACGCTCGAGGAGCGGCTGCGCTATCTGCGGGAACTGGAGGACCGGCGGACGGCGATCCTGGAGTCGGTGCGCGAGCAGGGCAAGCTCACCGAGGAACTGGAGGCGCAGATCCGCGGCGCCGAGACCAAGGCGCGGCTGGAGGACGTGTACCTGCCGTACAAGCCGAAGCGGCGGACCAAGGCGCAGATCGCCCGGGAGGCGGGCCTGGAGCCGCTGGCCGAGGGCCTGCTCGGCGACCCGGGCGTGGATCCGCTGGCGGCGGCCGCCGCCTTCGTCGACGCGGACAAGGGCGTCGCCGATCCGCAGGCGGCCCTGGACGGCGCGCGGGCGATCCTCACCGAGCGGTTCTCGGAGGACGCCGATCTGATCGGCGAGCTGCGCGAGCGCATGTGGGGGCGCGGGCGGCTGGCCGCCAAGGTGCGGGAGGGCAAGGAGGAGGCGGGCGCCAAGTTCGCCGACTACTTCGACTTCGCCGAGCCGTTCACCGAGCTGCCCTCGCACCGGATCCTGGCGATGCTGCGGGGCGAGAAGGAGGAGGTCCTGGACCTCGTCCTGGAGCCGGAGGAGCCGGTGGACGGCCCGTCCTCGTACGAGGGGATGGTGGCCCGCCGGTTCGGGATCGGCGACCGCGGCCGACCCGCCGACAAGTGGCTCCAGGACACGGTCCGCTGGGCCTGGCGCACCCGGATCCTCGTCCACCTGGGCATCGACCTGCGCCTTCGGCTGCGCACGGCCGCGGAGGACGAGGCGGTGAACGTGTTCGCGGCCAACCTGCGCGACCTGCTGCTCGCCGCGCCGGCCGGCACCCGCTCGACCCTCGGCCTGGACCCCGGGTTCCGTACGGGTGTGAAGGTCGCCGTGGTCGACGCGACCGGCAAGGTCGTCGCCACCGACGTCGTCCACCCGCATGTGCCGGCCAACCGGTGGGACGAGGCCGTCGCCAAGCTGGCCCGGCTGGCCAAGGAGCACGCGGTCGAGCTGATCGCGATCGGCAACGGCACGGCGTCCCGGGAGACCGACAAGCTGGCCGCCGATGTCATCACCAGGCACCCGGAGCTGAAGCTCACCAAGGTGATGGTGTCGGAGGCGGGCGCCTCGGTGTACTCGGCGTCGCCGTACGCCTCGCGAGAACTGCCCGACATGGACGTCTCCCTGCGCGGCGCGGTCTCCATCGCCCGCCGGCTCCAGGACCCGCTGGCCGAACTGGTCAAGATCGACCCCAAGTCGATCGGTGTCGGCCAGTACCAGCACGACCTGTCCGAGGTGAAGCTGTCCCGCTCCCTGGACGCGGTGGTCGAGGACTGTGTGAACGGCGTCGGCGTGGACGTGAACACCGCGTCGGTGCCGCTGCTCGCGCGCGTCTCCGGCGTCACCTCGGGGCTCGCGGAGAACATCGTGGCCCACCGGGACGCCAACGGGCCGTTCACGTCGCGGGCGCAGCTGAAGAACGTCTCGCGGCTCGGTCCGAAGGCCTACGAGCAGTGCGCGGGCTTCCTGCGGATCCGCGGCGGCGACGACCCGCTGGACTCCTCCAGCGTGCACCCCGAGTCCTACCCCGTGGTCCGCCGGATGGTGAAGACCGCGGGCCAGGAGGTCGCCTCGCTCGTCGGCAACACCGCGGTGCTGCGCTCGCTCAGGGCGGCCGACTTCGTGGACGACACGTTCGGTCTGCCGACGGTGACGGACATCCTGCGGGAGCTGGAGAAGCCGGGGCGCGACCCGCGGCCCGCGTTCAAGACGGCCACCTTCAAGGAGGGCGTCGAGAAGATCTCCGACCTGGTGTCCGGAATGGTCCTGGAGGGCGTGGTGACGAACGTGGCGGCCTTCGGCGCGTTCGTCGACGTCGGCGTCCACCAGGACGGTCTGGTGCACGTCTCGGCGATGTCGAAGCAGTTCGTGAAGGATCCGCGGGACGTCGTCAAGCCCGGTGACATCGTCAAGGTGAAGGTGCTGGAGGTCGACATCCCGCGCAAGCGGATCTCGCTGACGCTGCGTCTGGACGACGAGGCGGCGGCGCAGGACCGTCAAGGGCAGGGCGACGGCGGCGAGCGCCGCCGGCGCGGTGGGCGCCCGCCGCAGCAGCGCCAGGGCCGCGGCGGCGGTGGCGGCGGCTCCCGCCAGGCACCCCCGCCCGCCAACAGCGCGATGGCCGACGCCCTGCGCCGCGCGGGCCTCCTCGACTCGAAGAACACCCGCCGCTGACCCATCCGCCCCGGACTCGCCTCACAGCCGGTGGGCGGGTCCGGGCCGGACGGCCGGGGTCGGCGGGCCGGTGGCGGCGGGCAGTCGAGCCGCCGGTGGTGGCGCGCCACTGACAAGCTGGTAGTCGTCGGCCGGCGGCGGCAGTTGACCCGGCTGAACCCGGGTGAGCCGTAGACCGCCCCGTGGCGGCTGACCATCAACGGGTCGACAACAGCGACCCGTTGGCAGGCCAGTGTCGGCAGGCCGTTGCCCGACCCGTAGCAGCGGTCGTCACCCGACTGCTACCGGCCACCCCTTCACCGGTCGGGCGGCGAGGCAGTTGACCGGCTGGTGGCGGCGTGCCCCTGACGGGCTGATGGCTGCGGCCAGTCGACCGACCCGCAGCAACGGATCGCCGGCCGACTGCCATCTGTCAGCCCTCTGACCGGCCGATGGCAGTGCGCAGTTGACCGGCCGGTGGCTGGGGGCAGTTGACCGGGCTGTACCAGCTGGGGCCGTTGACCGCCCCGTAGCGGCAGGACCGTCGACGGGGCGACAGGGGCCACCCGTTGGCCCGGCTCGTGGCAGCGGAGGCGTTATCGCGGCGGGTGCTGGCCCGGGGGGAGTTCCGAGTGGGGGCGTGGGGTCGCGCCTGGGGGCGGCGGGCCTGGCTGGAGGGCGGCGTTGGGCCGCCCTGTTCGCATCACGTCCTCGAGTTGCCTGTGTATGGCCGTGGCCGCGTCCCGTACGCGTGCGGGCACGTCGCCTCGCTCGGCTACGAGTTGGTGATAAATGGGGGCGTCTTGGAACATGGGTGACCATGCCTTCCGATCTGCGGTTTCGTTCCGCCGGGCAACGGTGACCGAGTGTAAGACCCCGCGTCGGAGCGTTCACCGCGGGTCCGGCCAAGGCAGGAAATGGCCTAGTGCTGCGACCGGAAAGGTTCACCGGCGCGCGACGCCCGGCAAACCTTTCGGGTCACGGCACTAGCGTTCCGTCACTTTGCCCGCGGCGACCTCCAGCCGGCGGGTGACGCGTACGGCGTCGAGCATGCGACGGTCGTGGGTGACCAGCAGGAGGGTGCCCTGGTAGGAGTCCAGGGCCGATTCCAGTTGCTCGATGGCCGGCAGGTCCAGGTGGTTGGTGGGCTCGTCCAGAACCAGGAGGTTGACGCCCCGGCCCTGGAGGAGGGCGAGCGCGGCCCGGGTGCGCTCGCCCGGGGAGAGCGTCGCGGCGGGACGCGTCACATGGTCCGCCTTCAGGCCGAACTTGGCGAGCAGCGTGCGCGCCTCCACCGGCTCGGTGTCCGGAACCGCCGCGCAGAAGGCGTCCAGCAGGGACTCGGGACCGTGGAAGAGGCGGCGGGCCTGGTCGACCTCGCCGACCAGCACACCGGAGCCCAGGGCAGCGTGCCCGGCGTCCACCGGGATCCGCCCCAGCAGCGCGCCCAGCAGCGTCGACTTGCCC
This sequence comes from Streptomyces sp. NPDC004721, assembly GCF_053601495.1. Taxonomy (NCBI): domain Bacteria; kingdom Bacillati; phylum Actinomycetota; class Actinomycetes; order Kitasatosporales; family Streptomycetaceae; genus Streptomyces; species Streptomyces sp. NPDC004721. The sequence continues at coordinate 241,432 of NZ_JBSGBZ010000003.1, read as the reverse complement.
GCGCCGTTGGCGCCCGTGACCGCCACCCGGTCCGCCCAGTCGATCTGGAGGGACACCGGGCCGAGCACGAAGCCGCCGCGGCGCACCTCCGCGTCCCGGAGCGTGGCGACGACCGCGCCCGACCGCGGGGCCGACGCGATCTCCATGCGCAGCTCCCACTCCTTGCGGGGCTCCTCGACGACCTCGAGGCGCTCGATCATGCGCTGGGTCTGGCGCGCCTTCGCGGCCTGCTTCTCACTGGCCTCGCTGCGGAACTTGCGGCCGATCTTGTCGTTGTCACTGCCCGCCTTGCGCCGGGCGTTCTTCACGCCCTTGTCCATCCAGGCGCGCTGTGTCTGGGCACGGTCCTGGAGGGCGGCCCGCTTGTCGGCGTACTCCTCGTAGTCCTCGCGGGCGTGCCGGCGGGCCACCTCCCGCTCCTCCAGATAGGCCGCGTATCCGCCGCCGTAGAGGTTGATCCGGCCCTGGGCGAGGTCGAGTTCGAGGACCTTGGTGACGGTACGCACAAGGAACTCGCGGTCGTGGCTGACGACGACCGTCCCGGCGCGCAGCCCGGTCACGAACCGCTCCAGGCGCTCCAGGCCGGCCAGGTCGAGGTCGTTGGTCGGCTCGTCGAGCAGGAAGACGTCGTAGCGGGACAGCAGCAGCGAGGCGAGTCCGGCGCGGGCCGCCTGGCCGCCCGAGAGGGACGTCATGGGCTGGTCGAGGCCGACGGCCAGGCCGAGCGAGTCGGCGACCTCCTCGGCGCGTTCGTCGAGGTCGGCGCCGCCGAGGCCGAGCCACCGCTCCAGGCTGGTCGCGTACGCGTCGTCCGCGCCCGGCGCTCCCTCGACGAGAGCCTGCGTGGCCTCGTCCATCGCCCGCTGGGCCCCGGCCACCCCGGTGCGCCGGGCGAGGAACTCCCGTACGGTCTCCCCTGGCCTCCGCTCCGGCTCCTGGGGAAGGTGCCCGACGCTCGCCGTCGGCGGGGACAGGGTGATCTCGCCCTGCTCCGGGGTGCTCAGCCCGGCGAGCATCCTGAGCAGTGTGGACTTGCCCGCGCCGTTGGCGCCGACCAGCCCGATCACGTCCCCGGGCGCGACGACGAGGTCCAGTCCGGCGAACAGCGCGCGGTCGCCGTGCCCGGCGGCGAGGTTCTTGGCAACGAGGGTGGCAGTCATCAGAGGACCGATCCTAATGGCCGTGCCCCGGCGCGCTCAGTGCGCCACCGCCGCCACCATCACGCCCCCTGCCGTCCGCGCCACCACGAAGGACCTGCCCTTCACCGCCCCGGCGTCCAGCGCGAGCCGGTGCCGGCCCGGCTCCAGGACGCCGTCGAAGACCTCCTGGGTGTGGCTGCGGTGGAACCGGTCGAGGCGGTGGACGGTGAGCCGGACCCGGCAGGCGGAGGTGACCTCGACGTCCGCCACGCCGTCTGCGGCCGCCAGCCGGGTCAGCCGGCGCCGCTCCACGGGACCGCGGTCCAGGGCCTGTTCGATCTGGGCGACCAGGAGCGGCACGATGGGGGCCGGCCCGTCGACGTAGGCCACGTCGGCGCCCGCGCGCTCGAAGGCGCCCCGGACGGCGGCGCGTTCAGCCGGGCCGACCGCCGGACCGAAGGCGACGGCACCGTACTGGCGCAGTTCGTCGGCGTGGACGTGGAGCGCGTCGCGGGTGATGTCGGCGCCGATGCCGATGGCGCGCAGGGCGGCGGCGAGTCTGGCGAGGGCGGCGACCCGGGCCCCGACGAGCAGCACCCGGCGGCGGGGCGCGGGGCCGCCGCCGTCCAGCAGCGCGCGCAGTGCCGCGCGGTACTCGGCTCCGGCGAAGCGGAACGGGCCGATGCCGTGGTAGCCGTCCCGTTCCAGGTCGGCGTGTTCGTCCGTCTGCCAGGCGAAGTCCCGCCAGACGTAGTCCGCCTCGTCGGCGCCCGCCCTCTCGATGACGGCGGTGACCGCGCCGCAGGCCAGGTCCTCGCACTCGGGGCAGCCGTAGACGAGGTACCGGCCGCCCGGCAGCGGCGCCTCGCTCTCCAGCAGCAGGCCGCGCACCTGGTCGGCGAGGATCGCGGGCGGGATGTCGGAGGCGAGCGGGGAGACCGCGTCCAGGTCGGCGAGCCGGAAGAGCAGGGGCCGTCCGTCCACGACGAAGTCCACGAAGTCCCGGTGGAGCTGGTGACCGCCGTCGGCGAGGATCTCCCCGGGACGCGTCGCCGGGGCCAGGCCGAAGGTCGTGTACTCGGCAGGCATGCCATGAGTATTCCCGGCCCGGGGGCGAGGTGAGCACGGTGTGCGCCTTCCGCTACCGTGCGCCGCGTGGACAGTGGGCCGGGTATCGAGGTGACGGTGGTCGGCGGCGGCGTCATCGGGCTGACGACGGCCGTCGTGCTGGCCGAGCGCGGCCGGCGGGTGCGGGTGTGGACGCGTGAGCCGGCCGAGCGGACGACGTCGGCGGTCGCCGGTGCGCTGTGGTGGCCGTACCGGATCGAGCCGGAGTCGCTCGTCGGGGAGTGGTCGCTCGAATCCCTGGCGGTGTACGAGGAGTTGGCCGGGCGTCCCGACGAGACGGGCGTACGCCTGGTCGAGGGCGTGCACGGCGGGACGCGGCTCGACTCGCTGGGGCCGTGGGCGTCGCGGGTGCCCGGTCTGCGCCCGGCGCACGCCGGGGAGTGGGCGGCGGGCACGGCGCTGTGGGCGCGGCTTCCGCTGATCGACATGTCGGCTCATCTGCCGTGGCTGCGGGAGCGGTTGACCGCGGCGGGCGGCATCGTGGAGGAACGGGAAGTGACCGATCTGGCGGCGGTCGACGCCCCCGTCGTCGTGAACTGCGCCGGCCTCGGCGCCCGTGAACTCGTCCCCGATCCCGCGATGCGTCCCGTGCGCGGTCAGCTCGTCGTCGTGGAGAACCCCGGGATCACGACGTGGCTGACGTCCGTCGACCCCGCCTCGCAGTCCCCCACCTACGTCTTCCCGCAGCCGGGCCGGCTCCTGCTCGGCGGCACGGCCGAGGAGGACGACTGGTCGCTGACGCCCGATCCGGCGGTGGCCGAGCGGATCGTCGAGCGGTGCGCGGCCCTCCGGCCGGAGATCGCCGGGGCGCGGGTGCTGGAGCACCGGGTCGGGCTACGGCCGTCCCGGCACGCGGTACGGCTGGAGCGCGAGGAACTGCCGGGCGGGCGGGTGCTGGTGCACAACTACGGGCACGGCGGGGCCGGGGTCACCGTGGCCTGGGGCTGTGCGCGCCGGGCGGCCGCGCTGGCGTACCCGGCCGCCTGAGCGGGCTGGGGCCGTAAAGGCGCCTGAGCGTGTTTCACTCATGACGGCCGGATGGCGATCGTGTGACAGCGGTGGGCATGGACATGCCTGTGACCATCGGGACTCAATAGGCTCCGAACGAACCTCGTGTCCCTACGACTTGGAGCTGACGTGCACCGCAGATTGATCGCGCCGGGCGCACTGGCGGCGGCCACCCTGCTGCTGGCGATCCCGGCATCGGCCGCGAGCCACTCCCCCGGCGCACCGGGCATCGGCGACCCCTACTACCCGTACTACGGCAATGGCGGATACGACGTCTCCCACTACGACCTCAGGCTGAAGTACCAGCCGGCCACGGACGAACTGGAGGGCACGGCGACGATCGAGGCGCGGACCACGCAGGACCTGTCCAGTTTCGACCTGGACTTCCTGCTGGACGTCAGCGAGGTCCGGGTCAACGGCGCAACGGCCGCCTTCACCACCTCCGGCCAGCACGAACTGGTGGTCACCCCGAAGAAGCCGCTGGCCAGGAACACGCCGATCACGGTGGTGGTCCGCTACAGCGGGGTGCCGTCCAAGAAGAGCGCGTACGGCTTCACCACCTGGCACCGCACCCCGGACGGCGGGATCGCGGCGGACGAGCCGGAGGCGGCCTGGTGGTGGTTCCCGAGCAACGACCATCCGAGCGACAAGGCCACCTACGACGTGTCGGTGGCCGTGCCGGACGGCACGCAGGCGATCTCCAACGGCACCCTCCAGTCGACGAGCTCGCAGCTCGGCTGGACCCGGTACAACTGGCGCCAGAACAAGCCGCAGGCCACGTATCTGGCCACGCTCGCGATCGGGAAGTTCGACATCACGACGGGCACCTCGGAGGACGGCGTCCCCGTCCTCAACGCCTACAGCAGGGACCTCGGCGACAACGCCGGGGCGGCGCGGGCGAGCGTCGAGCGCACCGGGGAGATCGTCGACTGGCTGAGCGGCTATTTCGGGCCGTATCCGTTCAGCTCGGCCGGCGGCTACGTGCCGAACACGACGACCGGGTACGCGCTGGAGACGCAGACCCGGGTGTACTACAGCCCGAGGCAGTTCGCGAACGGCTCCAACACGTCCGTCGTCGTGCACGAGCTGGCCCACCAGTGGTACGGCGACAGCGTGTCGCTCAAGGGCTGGAAGGACATCTGGATCAACGAGGGCTTCGCGCGCTACGCCCAGTGGCTGTGGTCCGAGCACGAGGGCGAGGGCACCGCGCAGGAGCTGGCGGACTGGGTGTACGCCTCGCACCCCGCCGACGACCCCTTCTGGACGGTCGCGCCGGGCGACCCGGGTCCGGACGACCAGTTCGACATCGCGGTCTACGACCGGGGCGCGCTCGCCGTCCAGGCGCTGCGCAACGAGATCGGCGACAAGGCGTTCTTCGCCCTCCTGAAGGGCTGGCCGAAGAAGCACGCCTATGGCAACGCCTCCGTGGCCGACTTCCAGAAGTACGCCGAGAAGGTCTCCGGCAAGCCGCTCGCGGCCCTCTTCGACACCTGGCTGTTCCAGCCGTCCAAGCCGGCCGCACCCGCGGCGCGCGCGGCCTCCGTTGCGAAGACGGCGGCGGCTCCCGAGCAGCCGAGGTCGTGGAAGAAGATCGAGGCGACGAACGACGTGCACACGAGGTGAACCACGGCCGGGCGGCAGGGACAGACCCCGGGCCGCCCGGCCTCATCCCTCGTGGTCGTACACCGTCACCGCGATCCCCCGGCGCACCAGCCGTTCGTCGATCAGCGGCTCGATCCGGTCCCAGGTGCCGCCGGCCAGGCCGCAGCCTATTCGGGGCATGTGGACGGACGCGCCGAGCTCGACCGCACGGACGGCGAGCCGGTCCAGTGCGGTGTCGATCGCCCCGTACCGCACGGGCGCGACGGCCTCGCCTCTCCGCCGGATGCCGCGTTGGCCGATCATGTTGGCCACCCACACATCCGGCTCCAACCGGACGAGCTGGACGGCACCAAGGCCGAAGTCGTTGTCCGCACGGTCCCGGTGCCAGGCCCGGTAGGCGGCCTCCGGCTCCGGCCGGCGCCGGGAGAGGGCCTGGACGAAGCCCCTCCCCCAGCCGCCGATGTCGTTGCAGACGTGGGCGATCACTTTGACGCCCTCGGCCGAGGGCGCGGTGGCGTCACCCCGGATGTATGTGATCTCCGGCATGACGCCACCGTACGGGGTGGCACTGACAGCGGGGTGGGGCCGTTACTCCGTGATTTCGGAGAGCTCCCGATCGGCCGTCCGGGAGACGCGGCGGCGGACGCCGAACCAGCCGGCCACCAGGAGCAGGGCGATCAGCGGGATCAGCAGGAGGGTCTTGCGGCCCACCTCGGGGTCGTTCCACATCATGGCAAGACAGCCGACGAAGAAGGCGATCGTGGCGATCTCGGTGACCGGGCTGCCGGGAAGGCGGAAGTGCGGGCGGGTGAGCAGGCCGGCCTTGGCGCGGCGGACGAAGACCAGGTGGCAGATCATGATGGTCACCCAGGTGCTGACGATGCCGAGGGAGGCGACGTTCAGCACGATCTCGAAGGCCTGGCTGGGCATGAGGTAGTTCAGGCCGACGCCGAGTACGCAGACCGCGCACGTCAGGAGGATGCCGCCGTAGGGGACCCGGGTGCGGCTCATCACCCCGGTGAACTTCGGAGCGGAGCCCGCCGCGGCCATGGAGCGCAGGATGCGGCCGGTGGTGTACAGGCCGGAGTTCAGCGACGACATGGCGGCCGTGAGGACGACGAGGTTCATGACGTCGCCGGCCGCCGGGACGCCGATCCTCGACAGGACGGTGACGAAGGGGCTCTCCCCGGCCGAATAGACCGAACCGGGCAGCAGCAGGGCGAGCAGGATGACCGAGCCGACGTAGAACAGGCCCACCCGCCACATGATCGAGTTCACCGCGCGCGGGATGATCTTCTCCGGCTCGGCGGTCTCACCGGCGGCGACACCGATCATCTCCAGGGCGGAGTAGGCGAAGATCACGCCCTGCATGACGAGGACGACCGGCATCACGCCGTGCGGGAAGAACCCGCCGTGGTCGGTGATGGAGCTCAGGCCCGGGGTCCGGCCGCCGACGTCGTGCTGCGTGGCCAGCAGGAAGACGCCGATCAGCATGAAGCCGACCAGGGTGGCGACCTTGATGATCGCGAACCAGAACTCCATCTCGCCGAAGATCTTCACCGAGATCAGGTTCACGGCGAGGACCACGGCGAGGGCGATCAGCGCGAGCACCCACTGCGGGACGGACGTGAACATGCTCCAGTAGTGCGTGTAGAGCGCGATCGCCGTGATGTCGGCGATACCGGTCGTCGACCAGTTCAGGAAGTACATCCAGCCGGCGACGTAGGCGCCCTTCTCGCCGAGGAACTCGCGCGCGTACGACACGAACGAGCCGGACGAGGGCCGGTACAGGACCAGCTCGCCGAGGGCCCGGACGACGAAGAACGCGAAGACGCCGCAGACGAGGTAGGCCAGCGCCAGCGCGGGTCCCGCGTTGTGCAGGCGGCCGCCCGCGCCGAGGAAGAGGCCGGTGCCGATCGCCCCGCCGATGGCGATCATGTTGACGTGGCGGTGCTTGAGGTCCTTGCTGTATCCGGCGTCGCCCGCGTCGGCGGGCGTCCCGGTCGCCTGGGGGTGGGAGGCGACCTGTGCCGTGGGCACGGCATCCTTGCTCAAGGGTGGTTCCACTTTCTGGTGCCCCGGGCAGCGTGCGCCCGGGTGTCCGTACGTGTCGCGGCCCGCACCACCCATGTCGCGGCACAGACCAGAACGGCAGCTTCCCTGGCGGTCGATTCCCCTGCGATGGCGTACGTCACAGAGCGGGACTTCTCACACGCGTCATTCACTCATCGGCCACCAGCCGTACACCCGCAGGTCAGGGCTTTCACAGCGTCGGTGGGACAGCGATACTGCTGCGATGACGACCGACGCCGACGAGCCGACCCTCACGATCGACGAGCTGGCCGCACGGGCCGGCGTCACGGTGCGCACGGTCCGCTTCTACAGCGGCCGGGGCCTGCTGCCGCCGCCGGTGATCGGCCCGCGCCGGGTGGGCCGCTACGGCCAGGAGCACCTGGCGCGCCTGGCGCTGATCGAGGAGATGCAGCTGCGGGGCATGACGCTCGCCGCGATCGAACGCCATCTGCGGCAGCTGCCGCCGGACCTCACCCCGCACGACCTCGCCATCCACCGCGCGGTGGTCGCGTCCTGGGCGCCGGACACCGTGGAGTCGCTGTCCCGGCGGGAGCTGGAGCGCCGGGCCGGCCGGTCGCTCACCGAGGAGGACGTCCGGCGGCTGGCCGCGATGAACGTCGTCGAGGCCGACGGCGAGTCCTTCCGCGTCGACTCCGGTCTGCTGCGACTCGGCGTGGAGCTCCTCGACGTACCCCTGTCCCAGGAGACGATCCTCGCCGCCCGCACGGTGCTGACCGAGCACGCGCGCACGGCCGCCCACGAGCTGTCGAAGCTGCTGCGCGACGCCGTCGCCGAACGCGACACCCGCGACGTGAAGTCCCTCTCCGCCCATATGCACCCCCTGGTGGTGCAGGCCCTGCTCACCACCTTCCAGCGCTCGCTGAAGGAGGAGCTGCGGGAGTGGCTGGACACTGCCGGACGGGAGGGCCCCCGGGGAGCGGATCCCCGGGAGCCTCAGGAGCCGCCGTCCGGCTGAGCGGCCCGTCAGCGCGCGTCGGTGAAGGTCTCCCCCTTCTCCGCCTTCGCCACCAGCAGCGCCGGCGGGGTGAACCGCTCGCCGTAGCGCTCGGCGAGTTCCCGCGCGCGTCCCACGAAGCCGGGCAGACCGGCCCCTGCCCCGGCGCCGCCGTCGTAGCCGTTGATGTACTGCAGCACCCCGCCGGTCCAGCCCGGGAAGCCGATGCCGAGGACCGAGCCGATGTTGGCGTCTGCGACGGAGGTCAGGACGCCCTCCTCCAGGAGCCTGACCGTGTCGAGCGCCTCGGCGAAGAGCATGCGCTCCTGCATGTCCCGGAACGGGATCTCGTACCCCGGTGTCGTGAAGTGCTCACGCAGACCCGGCCACAGTCCGGCACGAGCGCCGTCCTCGCCGTAGTCGTAGAAGCCGGCGCCGCCACTGCGGCCGGTGCGGCCGAACTCGTCGACCATGCGGTCGACGATCGCGTCCGCGGGGTGCGGGGTCCAGGTGCCGCCCGCCTCCTCCACCGCCCGCCGCGACTCGGCCCGGATCTTCCGGGGCAGGGTGAGGGTCAGCTCGTCCATCAGGGACAGCACCTTGGCCGGGTAGCCCGCCTGGGCCGCCGCCTGCTCGATGGACGCCGGCTCGATGCCCTCGCCGACCATCGCCACGCCCTCGTTGATGAACTGGCCGATGACCCGGGAGGTGAAGAAACCACGCGAGTCGTTGACGACGATCGGGGTCTTGTTGATCTGCCGGACCAGGTCGAAGGCGCGGGCCAGCGCCTCGTCGCCGGTGCGCTCGCCCTTGATGATCTCGACCAGGGGCATCTTGTCCACGGGTGAGAAGAAGTGCAGCCCGATGAAGTCGGCCTGGCGCTCCACGCCTTCGGCGAGCAGGGTGATCGGCAGGGTGGAGGTGTTGGAGCACAGCAGCGCGTCCGGCGCGACGACCTGCTCGACCTCCTGGAACACCTTGTGCTTGAGCGCCGGGTCCTCGAAGACGGCCTCGATCACCGCGTCGCAGCCCGCGAGGTCGGCGGCCTCCGCGGTGGGCGTGATGCGGGCGAGCACCGCGTCCGCCTTCTCCTGGCTGGTACGGCCCTTGGCGACGGCCTTGGCGCACAGCTTCTCCGAGTAGCCCTTGCCCTTGGCGGCGGCCTCCGGGGACACGTCCTTCAGGACGACCTCGATGCCCGCGCGGGCGCACGCGTAGGCGATGCCCGCGCCCATCATCCCGGCGCCGAGGACGGCCACCTTGCGGACCTGGCGGGGTTCGACGCCCTGGGGCCGGCTGGCGCCGGAGTTGACGGCCTGGAGGTCGAAGAAGAACGCCTGGATCATGTTCTTCGAGGTCTGCCCCGCCGCCAGTTCCACGAAGTAGCGGGCCTCGATGACCTGGGCGGTCTCGAAGTCGACCTGGGAGCCCTCGACGGCGGCGGCCAGGATGTTGCGCGGGGCCGGGTAGGGGGCGCCGTTCGTCTGCTTGCGCAGGCTGGCCGGGAACGCGGGCAGGTTGGCGGCGAACTTCGGGTTCGCAGGGGTGCCGCCCGGGATGCGGTAGCCGGGCTTGTCCCAGGGCTGCCCGGACTCGGGGTTGGCGTCGATGAAGGCGCGAGCCCTGGCCAGCAACTCGTCCTGAGAGGTGACCACTTCGTCGACGAGCCCGTTCTCCTGGGCGCGCCGCGCGTTGTACTGGGTGCCCTGGAGCAGCACCTTGAGCAGGGCGTCGGTGATGCCCAGCAACCGTACGGTGCGGACGACCCCGCCGCCGCCGGGAAGCAGGCCGAGGGTCACCTCGGGGCAGCCGATCTTCGTACCGGGGGTGTCGAGCGCGATCCGGTGGTGGCAGGCCAGGGCGAGTTCGTAACCGCCGCCCAGGGCCGCGCCGTTGATCGCGGCGACGACCGGCTTGCCCAGGGTCTCGATACGGCGCAGGTTCCGCTTGAGCGCGAGGCCGCCGTCGAAGAGCTCCTGGGCGGTGTCCGGGGTGACCCGGATCAGGTCGCGCAGGTCGCCGCCCGCGAAGAAGGTCTTCTTCGCGGAGGTGAGGATGATGCCGCGGACGGATTCCCGCTCCGTCTCCAGCCGGTCGGCGACGGCGGCGAGGGAGTCGCGGAACGCCTGGTTCATGGTGTTCGCGGACTGGTCGGGGTCGTCGAGGACGAGGGTGACCACGCCGGTTTCGTCCTGCTCCCAGCGGATGGTGGTGCTCTCGGTCATGTCGGGGTCTCCGTTGAAGTCTGGGTTCTGAGGGCGCCGCTGGGGGCGGGTCAGACGCGCTCGACGATCGTGGCGACGCCCATGCCGCCGCCGACGCAGAGGGTCGCGAGGCCGTAGCGCTTGTCCTGGCGCTCCAGTTCGTCGACGAGGGTGCCGAGGATCATCGCGCCGGTGGCGCCGAGCGGGTGGCCCAGCGCGATGGCGCCGCCGTTGACGTTGATCTTGTCCAGGGACAGGCCCATGTCCTTCACGAAGCGCAGCACGACCGCCGCGAACGCCTCGTTGATCTCGACGAGGTCGATGTCGTCGATGGTCAGGCCGGCCCTGGCGAGCGCCTTTCGGGTGGCGGGAGCGGGTCCGGTGAGCATGATGGTGGGCTCGGAGCCGGAGACGGCGGCGGAGACGATCCGCGCGCGGGGGGTGAGTCCGTACCGCTCGCCTACCTCGCGGGAGCCGACCGCGACGAGCGAGGCGCCGTCCACGATGCCGGAGGAGTTGCCCGCGTGGTGGACGTGGTCGATCTTCTCCACCCAGTGGTACTGCTGCAGGGCGACGGCGTCGAAGCCGCCCAGCTCGCCGATGTCCGCGAAGGACGGCTTGAGCGCCGCCAGCGAGTCGGCGGTGGTGCCGGGGCGCGGATGCTCGTCGTGGTCGAGGACGACGAGCCCGTTGCGGTCCCTGACCGGGACGACGGAGCCGTCGAAGCGGCCCTCCTTCCAGGCGGTGGCCGCGCGCTCCTGGGACAGGGCCGCGTACTCGTCGACGTCCCGCCGGGAGAAGCCCTCGATGGTGGCGATCAGGTCGGCGCCGATGCCCTGCGGTACGAAGTTGACGGCGAGGTTGGTCATCGGGTCGTTGAACCAGGCGCCGCCGTCGGAGGCCATCGGCACCCGGGACATCGACTCGACGCCGCCCGCGAGGACCAGGTCCTCCCAGCCGGAGCGCACCTTGGCGGCGGCCAGGTTGACGGCCTCCAGGCCGGAGGCGCAGAAGCGGTTCTCCTGCACACCGGCCACCGTGTCCGGCAGTCCCGCGGCGATGGCGGCGATCCGGGCGATGTCGGAGCCCTGGTCGCCGATCGGGCCGACGACGCCGAGCACGATGTCGTCGACGGCGGCCGGGTCGAGTCCGGGGAAGCGGTCGCGGATCTCGTGGATGAGGCCGACGACCAGGTCGATGGGCTTCGTGCCGTGCAGGGCGCCGTTGGCCTTGCCGCGCCCGCGCGGGGTGCGGATCGCGTCGTACACGTACGCTTCGGTGCTCACTGACAAGCCTTTCGACGAGGGTGGTGTCCTGGGGGCGGTGGGGAGGAGCCGGGGCGGGTCGGGGGAACGTGTCGTGGTCGTGGGTCCGTCAGGAGCCGTCCTCCCCGTCATCTGCCTTCCCGTCCGTCCCGACCATCCCGCGGTTCCCGTCCATCCCGTCCGTCCCGTCCTCCAGGAGTGCGGGCAGGTCCCAGTCGCGGGCCACGGCCGCCGTGCCGTCGCCGGGCCGGGCGGGGCCGGTGCGGACGGCGGTGGGGGTGGCGGAGAAGCGGGGCGCGGGGGCGGGCTGGCTGAGGCCGGCGTGCTCCGTGAAGGTGCCGCGGGCGGCGAGGTGCGGGTGGTGCGGAGCCTCGCGTAGCGACAGCACGGGGGCCACGCAGGCGTCGGAGCCCTCGAAGACCGCGGTCCACTCCTGCTGGGTGCGGGACTTGAAGCGGGCGGCGACCGCCTCGCGCAGTTCCCCCCAGCGGGTGTGGTCGGTACGGGCCCCGGCGTGCTCCGCCAGGCCGAGCAGTCCCGTGAACTCGTCGTAGAACCGCTGCTCCAGGGCGCCGACCGCCATGTACCGGCCGTCCGCGGTCTCGTAGGTGCCGTAGTACGGGCAGCCGCCGTCCAGGAGGTTGGCCCCGCGGCGGTCCTGCCAGGCGCCGGCGGCGAGCATGCCGTGGATCATCGCGGAGAGGTGGGCGGTGCCGTCGACGATCGCGGCGTCCACGACCTGGCCGGTGCCGGTCGCGCGCGCGTGGTGCAGGGCGGCGAGGACGCCGACCACGAGGTAGAGGGAGCCGCCGGCGTAGTCGCCGAGGAGGTTGGCGGGGACGGCCGGGGGCGTGTCCGGTTCGCCGATCATGCCGAGGGTGCCGGTCACGGCGATGTAGGCGATGTCGTGTCCCGCGCGCGGGGCGAGCGGCCCGTCCTGGCCCCATCCGGTCATCCGGCCGTAGACCAGCCGCGGGTTGCGGGCGTGGCAGGCCGCGGGGCCGACGCCGAGGCGCTCGGCGACGCCGGGTCGGTAGCCCTCGATGAGGATGTCGGCGCGGGCGGCGAGGTCGAGGACGCGGGCGGGGCCGCCCGGGGACTTCAGGTCGACGACCACGGAGCGCTTGTTGCGGTTGGTGATGTCGTGGGCGGGGTCGATGCCCAGTCCGGCGCCGCCGGGGCGGTCCACCCTGACGACGTCGGCGCCCAGGTCGGCCAGCAGCATCGCGGCGAACGGGCCGGGGCCGATGCCGGCCAGCTCGACCACGCGCACACCGGTCAGCGGGCCGTGCCGCCCCGCCGCCTCTGCCGTTGCCATCAGGTCCCCTCACTGTGACACAACCGATGTAACACCGATGATGCTAAGAACGTGTTCCAGCGGATACAAGCCCTTGGCGAGCAAGCGCTTAGCCGAGGCGTACCCGGTGGCCTCGTGGCCATATCCCGCACCGCCGCGCCTTCACCGCCGGGCCCTCGCCGCCGGACCGCGCACTCCTCACGCTAGCCTCGGCCACGGACAGCGGCGCGGGCTGTGAGAGCAAGGAGTGTCATGAGCAGGCTGAGGAACTCCGACCGTCCGTACGACATCGTCCTCTTCGGAGCCACCGGCTTCGTGGGGGCGCTCACCGCCGAGTACCTCGCCGCGCACGCCCCGGAAGGGCTGCGCTGGGCCATCGCCGGACGCAGCGAGGAACGGCTCCGGGAACTGCGCGAGCGACTGCCCTCGGGTGCGTCCGTCGGAGTGCTGCGCGCGGACGCGGCCGACCCGGACTCCCTGCGCGCCCTCGCCCGGCAGGCGCGCGTGCTGGCCACCACCGTGGGCCCGTACGCGGCCGTGGGCGAGGAACTCGTCGCCGCCTGCGCCGACAGCGGCACGGACTACCTGGACCTGTGCGGCGAGCCCGAGTTCGTGGACCTGGTGTACGTCCGGCACGACGCACGCGCGCGCGAGACCGGGGCACGCCTGGTGCACGCCTGCGGCTTCGACTCCATACCGCCCGACCTGGGTGTGTACTTCACCGTTCGGCAGCTGCCGGAGGGCGTACCGCTGACCGTGGACGGATTCGTCCGGGCGGACGCCGCCTTCTCGGGTGGGACCCTCGCGTCGGCACTCAGCCAGTTCGCCCGCCCCCTGCGGGTCCGGGCCGCCGCGCGGGACCGGGCGCGGCACGAGCCCCGGCTGCTGGGGCGGCGGGCGGTCACGCCGACGGGCGCGCCGCGGTTCGCCGGGGAGGTGGGCGCCTGGGCGGTGCCGCTGCCGACCATCGATCCGCAGATCGTGCGGCGCTCCGCGCGCGTGCTGGAACGTTACGGCCCGGACTTCCGCTACCGCCACTATGCGGCCGTGCGGCACCTGCCGGTCGCCGTGGGCGGTGCCGCCGCCCTCGGCGCGGTCCTGGCCGCCGCCCAACTGCCGCCCGCCCGGCGCTGGTTGTCCGGACGGCTGCAGCCCGGTGAGGGGCCCAGCGCGGAGAAGCGGGCCAGGAGCTGGTTCTCGGTGCGGTTCGTGGGCGAGGGTGGCGGACGGCGGGTGTTCACCGAGGTGGCGGGCGGCGACCCAGGGTACGGCGAGTCGGCGAAGATGTTCGCCGAGTCGGCGCTCGCACTGGCGCTCGACGACCTCCCGCCGACGGCGGGCCAGGTCACCACGGCGGTGGCCATGGGCGACGCCCTCATCGACCGCCTGCGCCGGGCGGGCATCACGTTCCGGATCGCGACGAGCCGCTAGACCCGACCGGGCTACAGCGACCAGTCGGCCACGGTCCAGATCATCCCGGCTATCCAGCCGAGCCCGGCCAGTGCGGCGAGGATCAGGGCGGTGTTCACGGCACGCTCGACGGGGCGGGCCGGGTCGGCGAGGGGCTTGTGGGAACGGTGCGTCGTCATGTGCCACAGCCTGCCCAGGGGCCCCTGGTGGCCACATCCGTACGGATACTCAGATGGTGTACTCAGAACCGGGCCTCGGACCCGGACCCCGGAGCCGGGCCTCGGAGCTGGGCCCCGGAGACGGACACGCGACCCCGCGCCCCCGTGACCCTAGGCCCTGTCCTCCGTGGCCTCGCGCAGGGCGCGGCGGCACAGGGCGTCGGCGCGGCGGGTCGTCTCCGGGAGGCGGTAGTGCGGGGTGAGGGCGAGGGCGTGCGCGCAGGCGTTGTCCAGGCTCACCCGGTGGCCCACGGAGACGAAGACCGGCTTGACGCCGTCCCGGGTGCGCAGGGCCCGGCCGACCTCGTCGGCGCCGGCGAGCAGCGGGGAGGCGCTGCCGCGCGGGGTGTCCGGATCCTCGTGGGTGAAGGTGAACGGGTTCTTGGCGACGCCGATCGTCGGCAGTCCGGTCAGCACACCGAGGTGGCTCGCCAGTCCGAAGCGCCGGGGGTGGGCCAGTCCGTAGCCGTCGCAGACGACCAGGCCGGGCGGGCAGGGCAGGGCGTCCAGCGCGGCGAGCACGGTGGGGATCTCACGGAAGGCCAGCAGCCCGGGCACGTACGGGAAGGAGATCCGCCCGACGGCGGTGGTCTCGGCGACGACGCGCAGGGTGGCCGCGTCCAGGACGACGGCCGCCGCCGCGACGAGGTCCCGCTCGTCGTCGTAGGCCACGTCGACCCCCGTGACGTGGCCCGTACCGGGCGGCGGGCCCGGCTCGTCCCGCACCACCCGTTCGCGCAACTCGTCCTGGACGGCGCGGGCCTGCTCCTCGGTGGCGGGCCAGCCCGCGGGAACGCGTACGGTCGTCGTCATGATGGGCCGAGCGTACGGCCACCGGGTACGGCATGACGGGGCGGGCCCGCGTTCCTGACCGGAGGCGGGCCCGCCCGGCTGGGCACCGGTGGTCAGCCTCTGCCCAGGGCCTGCCGCAGCTGCTGCTTGTTCATGTCCGAGCGGCCGTGGATGTTGCGCCTTTTGGCCTCCTCGTAGAGCTGGTCGTAGGTGGGCCCCTCGGAGCCCCGGCCCGAACGCTGCCCGCCCCGCCTGCCGGAGGACATGTCCTGGGTGGAGGTGCGGCCGGCGGTCTTCGACTCGCCGCTGCGGGCACGCTCCTTGTTCACCGTGCGCGCGGCGATCTCCCTGGCGCGTTCGGTGCTCTCCCCCCGGTCCTGCGCGCTCTGCTTGATGTGCTCGTACTGGCGCTCGCGCTTGGAACTGGAACCGCGTGGCATGCCGTTCACTTCCTCTCTGTGCAAGGAACGGATACCGGCAATTCTGGATCGGTTCGCCATATCGGGCGATATCCAGTCGTCCAGTCGAGCGACGCGAGAGCCGTGTCACGTCCGTGAATGAACGCGGTGACGGAGGTCACTCGCTCCTCGTGTGCACGGATCGGCGGCTTCCGTCGTCTCTTCCAGTGCCCGGCCTCATCCGACCGGAGGTTCGTCCGGCCGTCACAAGGGAGCAAGGCCTTGTCCACCGACATCGAGCAGTTCGTGGAGGCGCGCCTGGTCTCCGCCACGCCACGGATGCCCAGCATTCCCGCCACGCTGCGCTACGACCGGCGCGACCCGTTCGCCGTCCGGATGACCTTCCCGGCCCCGGCCACCCTCGAAGGCGTGGACGTCTGCTGGCTCTTCGCCCGTGACCTGCTGGCGGCCGGTCTGCGGGAGCCCGAGGGCGACGGCGACGTACGGGTGCGGCCGTACGGCTTCGACCGCACCGTCCTGGAGTTCCATGCCCCCGAGGGCACGGCCGTGGTGCACGTCCGCAGCGGTGAGATACGGCGCTTCCTGGAGGCCACGAGCGAGCTGGTGCCGCTCGGTCTGGAGCACCTCCAGTTCGACCTGGACCATGATCTGGCGGAGCTGATGCGGGACGCCTGCTGACGGCCCCCAACCGGTGCGGGGCCCGTGGACTGGCCCGCTCGATGGTGAGGTGTTGGGTCACCAGCGGGTGGCAGCTCTCGTAGATCTTGCTGCGCACCGCGGCGACGAACGGTTCGAGGGTGGAGAGGATGCCGCCGAGGTAGACGGCGTCCGGGTGGGGCGGGGCGTCCGGGGTGACGGCCCCGGGGCCCCGACGGTCCCGGTCAGCCGCTCGCCGCGGCGGCGGAGGCCGCCGTGGTCGCCATGACCACCGCCGCGCTCACCTCGCGCACCACCCTGCGCAGCGCGGGGGCCGCGGCTCCACTGCGCTCGGTCAGCTCCTCGATGCGCTGCCGGTGGCGCTTGCGGTCCTTGGCGGGGACCAGGGTGCGCAGTTCGGCGGCGGCCGCGAGGGCGACGACGGCCGCGTCGCGTTCGGAGACCTCCGCGGCCGGCACCGGGCCCTCCAGCGCCCGGCGTGCCTCCTCCCGCAGCGCGTCCACGACGGCGACGCGCTCCAGGGCGTAGTCCACGGACGAAAAGACACCGAGGACCCGGCGCCGCTCGGCGCGCAGAAACCCTTCGGCGGCCAGCTGCTCCCGCACGGCGTCGAGGGTGGTCCGGGCGTGCAGCGTCACCCAGGTCTTCCAGCGGCGGGGCCGGGACTCCCGGACGAGTTCGAGCAGTCCGTCGAGCACCGGGTCCCCGGTGTCGGTGTCCAAGTTGGCGGGTGCGGCAATGCCGTCGTCGTCGACGAGCAGTCCGCGCTGGGCCAGCTCGGTCAGGGCGCCGGCCCGGACCAGATGGTGCAGTTGGGCGGTGCCGGTGATCTTCAGCCGCTTGGTGTCCCAGGCCAGCAGGTAGAGCCGGGCGGACAGCGAGAGCGAACCGTCGGGCACGGGGGCCTCCTTCCGGGGGGCTCGGGCCCACCCATTATTTCGTTGACAGGTGTCCCGGCCCCTCCTACCGTTTGCAGCGGTCCTGTTGCCGTCGATTGGAGAAGGACGTTGCTCGTCTGAGGTCCTGAGGCACCGCGTCGCACCGGTCAGGTGTGTGCGTGGCGCGCGACCTCGGCGTCCGAGCCGTCCCGAAGGAAATCCGGCCCAGGGCTTTTCTCATGCCCCGTGACCCCCGTTCCACACGGTGACCTCGCCCCGCGGTGCCTCACACGCGTCTGCCCCTGACCGCACCCAGCAATCGCGAGGCGCGCATGTCCTCATCCATCACCTGTACCTCCCTCTCCTTCGCCTGGCCCGACGGCAGCCCCGTCTTCACCGGCCTCGACGTCGCCTTCGGTCCCGGCAGGACCGGCCTGGTCGGCGTCAACGGCTCGGGAAAGTCCACCCTGTTGAAGCTGATCGCCGGCGAGCTCGAACCGGCCGATGGTGCCGTCCGCGTCACCGGCGAGGTGGGACACCTTCCGCAGAACGTCACACTCGACACCGCGCTGCGGGTCGACGAGGCGCTCGGCATCGCCGCGCAGCGGGCCGCTCTGCACGCCATCGAGGCCGGTGACGTCGCCGAGGAGCACTTCGAGACGGTCGGCGACGACTGGGACGTGGAGGAGCGCGCCCTGGCCACCCTCGGCGAGCTCGGTCTCGGCCGCGTCGACCTGGACCGCACCATCGGCGAGGTCTCGGGCGGCGAGTCGGTGCTGCTGCGGCTGGCCGCGCTGCTGCTGCGCCGGCCGGACGTGCTGCTGCTCGACGAGCCGACCAACAACCTCGACCTGCACGCGCGCCGCCGGCTGTACGCGGCCGTCGAGTCCTGGCCGGGCGTGCTGGTCGTGGTCAGCCACGACCGCGAACTCCTGGAGCTCGTCGACCAGATCGCCGACCTCAACTCCGGCCAGGTCACCTGGTACGGCGGGAACTTCTCGGCGTACGAGGAGGCCCTCGCCCTGGAGCAGGAGGCGGCCGAGCGCATGATGCGCGTCGCCGAGGCGGACCTGCGCAAGCAGCAGCGCGAACTGGCCGACGCCCAGGTCAAGCTGGCCCGGCGCAAGCGGTACGGCCAGAAGATGTGGGACCAGAAGCGCGAGCCGAAGATCGTCATGGGCGCCCGCAAGCGCGCGGCGCAGGAGTCCGCGGGCAAGCACCGCATCATGCACGAGGAGCGGCTCGCCGAGGCCAGGGAACGGTTCGACGAGGCGGCGGAGGCGGTGCGGGACGACGACGAGATCCGCGTCGACCTGCCGTACACGGCCGTACCGCCGGGCCGGACCGTGCTCACCCTGCGGGATCTGGAACTGGCGTACGGCGCGCGCGTCGACAGAGGTCTCGACCTGCGCGGTCCCGAGCGGGTCGCGCTGATCGGGCGCAACGGGGCGGGCAAGACGACGCTGCTGCGCACCGTCGCCGGGGAGCTGCCGCCGGTGTCGGGCGAGGTGACCGCGCATGTGCCGGCGCGGTTCCTGCCGCAGCGGCTGGACATCCTCGACGGCGAGCTGAGCGTCGCCGAGAACGTGGCCCGTCTCGCGCCGGGTGCCACCAACAACCGGATCCGGGCCCAGCTGGCCCGCTTCCTGTTCCGGGGCGCCCGCGCCGACCAGCTCGCGGCGACGCTGTCCGGCGGCGAACGCTTCCGGGCCGCGCTGGCCGCGCTGCTGCTGGCGGAGCCCGCGCCGCAGTTGCTCATGCTCGACGAGCCGACGAACAACCTGGACATGGCGAGCGTGCGCCGGCTGACGACGGCCCTGGAGTCCTACGAGGGCGCCCTGATCGTGGCCAGCCACGACCTGCCGTTCCTGGAGTCCCTCGGCATCACCCGCTGGCTGCTGCTGGAGGAAGGGGAACTACGGGAAACCACCTGGGAATCCGTCGCGGATCCCGCTTAGTGCTGTGGCCGGAAAGGTTTGCCGGGAAGCTCGCGGCGTCCGGTGCGGTGCATCGCAAGGCGGTGCGTCGCCTGCGTACTGGACGTACTCGGGTGATGCGACAACGCGGCGTGGGGTACCCCCGGCCGAAGGCTGGGGGAGTGCCGTGCCGGGCGTCGCGAGCCGGTGAACCTTTCCGGTCCCAGCACTAGCCCCCGGCGGGCTTTTGTCCGGGCGGACGCTTGTCGCATGATGGCGGCCCGGTGCGGTCACGGCCGCGCCGGGAACCGCCCGCGCGCAGACACGAAAGGCCCCTCGTGCCCACCAAGAAGGCCCTCGTCCGCCACCCCGGTCCACGTCTCGCCGAAGGGCTGGTGACCCATGTCGAGCGGGAGGAGGTCGACGTCGAACTGGCGGTGCGGCAATGGGAGGCGTACGTCGAGGCACTGCGCGACCACGGCTGGGAGACGGTCGAGGTCGAACCGGCCGACGACTGCCCCGACGCGGTGTTCGTGGAGGACACCGTCGTCGTGTACCGGAACGTCGCCCTGATCACCCGTCCGGGCGCCCGGTCCCGGCGTGGCGAGACCGCCGGGGTGGAGCAGGCCGTGGCCCGTCTGGGCTGCTCGGTGAACTGGGTCTGGGAGCCGGGCACGCTGGACGGCGGGGACGTGCTGAAGGTCGGCGACACGGTCTACGTCGGCCGCGGCGGGCGCACCAACGCGGCCGGTGTGCAGCAGTTGCGGGCGGTGTTCGAGCCACTCGGGGCGCGGGTCGTGACCGTACCGGTGAGCAAGGTGCTGCATCTGAAGTCGGCGGTGACGGCGCTGCCCGACGGGACGGTCATCGGGCACATCCCGAAGGTGGACACGCCGTCGCTGTACCCGCGTTTCCTGCCGGTGCCGGAGGAGTCCGGCGGCCATGTGGTGCTGCTCGGCGGCGACAGGCTGCTGATGGCGGCGAGCGCGCCGAAGACGGCGGAACTGCTGGGCGACCTCGGCTTCGAGCCGGTCGTGGTGGACATCGGCGAGTTCGAGAAGCTCGAAGGCTGTGTGACGTGCCTCTCGGTACGGTTGCGGGAGTTGTACGCCTGACGAGGCGGGCGGCGCCTGTTCCAGCCCCGGGACCTGCGGTCCTGGAGCGCTTCTGGGCGTCCGTCAACTCCTTTTCGGCACCCTTCTGATCAGCCACCTTTACGGCGAGCTTAACCTACGGATTCGTAACCTACGGTTTCGTAGCCTACGATCCCGTAGGTTCCCGTGCACCGCTCGCCGGGCCGTTCCGTTTCGCCCTGCCCGCCCCCGCTTCCGCGCGCGTCCCCTTGGAGTTTCCGTGACCCTCACCTCTCCTCACCTCGGCAGCCCGTCCGCATGGACCGACGCGCGGCTGCTGTACGCGCTGGAGGAAGTGGTCGAGAAGGAGCTGAACCGGCATCTGACGGTCGCCAAGGACTGGATGCCGCACGAGTACGTGCCCTGGAGCGACGGCCGCAACTTCCCCGGTCTCTTCGAGGACGGCGAGGCCTGGGACAAGGAGCAGTCCAAGGTCACGGAGGTCGGCCGGATCGCCCTGGTGGTCAACCTGCTGACCGAGGACAACCTCCCCAGCTACCACCACGAGATCGCCACCCTGTTCGGCCGGGACGGCGCCTGGGGCACGTGGGTGCACCGCTGGACGGCCGAGGAGGGCCGGCACGGCATCGTGATGCGTGACTACCTGCTCGCCTCGCGCGCGGTCGACCCGGACAAGCTGGAGCAGTTCCGGATGGCGCACATGAGCGAGGGCTTCGAGTCCGACAACCGGCACTCGATGCTGCACTCGGTCGCGTACGTCGCCTTCCAGGAGCTCGCCACCCGTATCTCGCACCGCAACACCGGGCACCAGTCCGGCGATCCGGTCTGCGACCGCATGCTGGCGCGCATCGCGACGGACGAGAACCTGCACATGGTCTTCTACCGCAACCTGCTCAAGGCGGCCTTCGAGATCGCGCCCGACCTGACCATGCAGGCGGTGCGGGACGTGGTGGTCGACTTCCGCATGCCCGGCCACGGCATCCCCGGCTTCGAGCGGGCGGCGGCGCAGATGGCCATCGGCGGCGTATACAACCTGCGCATCCACCACGACGACGTGCTCCAGCCGGTGCTGCGCTTCCTCAAGGTGCTGGAGATCGACGGCCTCGGCCCCGAGGGCGTGCAGGCGCAGGAGGAGCTGGGCCTGTTCATGGGCGGGCTGAACGACGAGGCGACGAAGTTCGACGAGCGGCTCGCCGCGCGGCGGGCGCGGCTGGCGGCGCGGGCCGGCGCCTGATCAGCCGTTCGCGCACGGGGCGGACCGCCCGGTCCGCCCGAGGGCCTGCCGTTCCTTCTCGGACAGGCCGCCCCAGACGCCGAAGCGTTCGTCGTTCGCGAGGGCGTACTCCAGGCAGGCCGAGCGCATCTCGCACATCCCGCAGATGCGCTTCGCCTCACGCACCGAGCTGCCCGGCTCGGGAAAGAAGAAGTCGGCCCCGGTCTGCGCGCACAGGGCCCGGTCCTGCCAGGCGATGCCGGCCGGGGTGGTCGTCTCGAAGTGCATGAACGGGATCGTGCCGGTCGACGCGAAACATTCGATCAACACCGGCTCAACGCGTCCCCCGCAGCCGCCCCACCGCGCCGATGATGACCGCACCCCCACCCGACCCGCACGGCGGCGCGCGGACTGCCCCAAAAACACGAGCGCACTCCACGCGTGACGGAAGGGACGACCACCGGGCCAACCGCCGCTGCCGGGTGACCGCCGTCAGCGGGGCCGACCAGCGCGGCCAAGTGACCGTCGCCAGCGGGGCGACCGCCACGGGCGGGTGACCGCCGTCAGCGGCGCGACCGCAGCGGACGGGTGACCGCCTCGGCGGAGGGCGACCACCGCTGCCAGGCGACCATCGCCAGCGGGTCCACCGCGGCGGGGTGACCGCCGTCAGCAGAGGGACCGCGGCAGCCAGGTGAACACCGTCAGCGGGGTGACCACACCGGGCGGGTGACCGCCTCGGCACGGGGCGACCACCGCTTCCGGGCGACCACCGCCAGCAGGTCCACCCGCCACCGGGCCGACCACCGCGGGCAGTCGAGCTGCATGACCAGGACAACGGCCACGCGCAGGATTGACAGGCACGCTTCCTGGGCGACCGCCGCGCCCGCGACCACCGCAGTCGACCGGGGCAACAGCCCCGAGCCGAGCGGCAACCTCGCCCGCAGGCCCGTCGTCGTCGCCGCGCGCGACAACCACGCCCCAAGCAGCCCACCCTCGCCGTACGGCGGCGCCCAGGGACGACCATCGCGACCCTCGACCAGTCCGGTCACCGTGCCGAGTGGCGGTCCCGAGGGGCGACCGTCGTGACCGGGGTGCCGCAAGGAACCGGGGCGGCGGCCGCGACCGGGTAACCCCGCGACCACCGCAGTCGACCGGGGCAGCAGCTCCGAGCCCGCGCAGCGACGCCGTCCCAGGGCCGGCGGTCGTTGCCTCGCGGCAGCCACAAGGCCCAGGGTGGGCACTCGCCGTGCAGCGGCCCGAGCCCGAGTGGCGACCTCACCCCCAGGTCCGCCGTCGTGCGCAGGACGCGAGGCCGAGTCGTGACCGCGTCCCCGGGCCGGACCTCGCCGTCATGGCGCAGCCCGGCAGGGCGTCGTGTTGCGGCGGCGGTTGTCGGTGGGCGGTGACAGACTCGGCAGTGCAGACAACCGGGCACCTTCGAAGGAGGGCAAGGATGCTCACCACCCGTTTCGTCAACGGCGCTCCTAACTGGATCGACGTCGGCACCCCCGACATCGACGGCGCCGGCTCCTTCTACGGCGCTCTCTTCGGCTGGCGGTTCCAGTCGGCCGGGCCGCAGGCCGGGGGCTACGGCTTCTTCCAGCTCGGCGGCCGGACGGTGGCCGGCGGGATGCAGACCACGCCGGAGCAGGGGCCGCCCTCCTGGACCGTGTACTTCCAGAGCGCCGACGCGGCGGCGACCGCCAAGGCCGCCGAGGAGGCGCACGGCACCGTGCTGGTCCAGCCCATGGACGTGATGGGCGAGGGGCACATGGCGGTCCTCGCCGACAAGGCGGGCGTGCCGTTCGGCATCTGGCAGCCGGGGCGGATCAAAGGCGTGGACATGGCCGGCGAGGCGGGCTCGCTGTGCTGGGTCGAGCTGTACACGGCGGACATCGCCGCGGCGGCAGCGTTCTACAACAAGGTGCTGGGCCTGGAGACCTCCGCGGTGCCCTTCCCCGGCGGCACCTACACGTGCGTGAACCCCGCCGAGGGCGGCGAGGACGCCATGTTCGGCGGCATCGTGGCCCTCGCCGACGACCCGACCGAGGCGAAGACGGGCGCGTACTGGCTGCCGTACTTCGAGGTCCCGGACACGGACGCGGCCGTGGCCAGGGCCGAGGAGCTGGGCGGCACGGTCCGGGTGCCCGCGACCGACGTCACGGGCGTCGGCCGTATCGCCAGGCTCGCCGACCCCTACGGCGCCCGCTTCGCGGTGATCAGGAGCACCCCGCCGCAGACGTGAGGCCACCCCGGCGGCCCGGCGGGCTCACGCGGACGCGCGCCGTACGAGGGTGGTCGGCAGGATGACGCTGCGCGGCGCGCCGCCCACCCCGGCCTCGGCGCCCCGTCCGTCGAGGCCGCGCAGCAGGAGGCGGGCCATCAACCGGCCCATCTCCTCGATGTCCTGACGCACGGTCGTCAGCGGCGGCTCGGTCTGCTCGGCCACCGGCAGCATGTCGTCGAAGCCGACCACGGCGACGTCGTCGGGGACCCGCAGCCCGCGCTCGCGCAGCACGCGCAGGGCACCGGAGGCGGTGAGGTCGTTCGCGGCGAACACCGCGTCCAGGTCGGGGCAACGGTCGAGGAGTTCGCGCATGGCGCGCTCGCCGCCGGCCGGGGTGAAGTCGCTCTCCACGATCAGCCGGGGGTCGGCGTCGACCATCACGTCCCGGAAGCCGTCGAGCCGGTCCACCGCCGAGGTCTGGTCGAGGGCGCCGGTGATGTGCCCGATCCTGGTCCGGCCGAGGCCGACCAGATGTCGTACGGCCTCCCGCGCCCCGCCCCGGTTGTCGCTGTCGACGTAGACGACCGCGGGGTTTCCGGCCGTCCGCGCGGGGTCCGCGGCGCCGGGGGCGGTGTCGTCGCTCCAGCCGGGCCGTCCGCCGAACACGGTCGGCACCCCGGCGCGCCTGATCAGCCCCGGCAGCGGGTCGTCGAGGTGGAGCGAGAACACGAGCGCGCCGTCGACGTGACCGCCGGCGAGGTAGCGCCCGACCCTGGCGTGGTCGTCGCGCCCCTCCGTGAGCAGCAGCACGAGCTGCGAGTCGTGGGCCGTCAGCTCCTTGCTGATGCCCCGCAGTTGCAGTGCGAAGAAGGGGTCGGCGAAGACCCTGGTCTCCGGTTCGGCGACGACGACGGCGACGGCGTCGTGCCGCTTGGTCACCAGGCTGCGGGCGGCCTGGTTCGGCACGTACCCGAGTTCCTCCACGGCCCGCCGCACCCGTTCGGCCAGCGGCTCCCTCACCCCGTCGCCGCCGTTCACCACCCGGGACACGGTGGCCCGCGACACCCCCGCACGCGCGGCCACGGCCTCCAACGTGGGACGCGACGCTGTCTCGGTCACTTCTGCGCTCCTCACCGGCGTTTGCGGATCAGGATAGCCGCGCCCGGGCCCCGTCGTGAGAGCGCTCTCAACCCGAAGAGCACCTCCCACCAGGGGTGCCCGCGCACTCAGCCCGCGCCCTCAGTCCGCGGCCGGGCCCTCCTTCTTCGCCCGGCTCGGCTGGACCCGCTTCGGCTCGCCCGGCATCTTCGGGTACTCGGGCGGGTAGGGCAGATCGCCGAGGCCGTGGTCGCGTTCGTCCTGGGAGGCCAGTTCCAGCAGCGCCTCCAGGGAGAAGGCGTGGTCGTCCATGTCGGCGTGCACGTCGCCGACTTCGGCGAACCGGGACGGCATGGTGGCCACGTCGAAGTCCTGAGGCCGGGCGGTGCCGACCTCCTCCCAGCGCAGGGGCGCCGAGACGGGGGCGTGGGGGCGGGGGCGCACGGAGTAGGCGGAGGCGATGGTGCGGTCGCGGGCCGTCTGGTTGTAGTCCAGGAAGATGCGGGCGCCGCGCTCCTCCTTCCACCACTTGATCGTCACGTGCTCGGGCATCCGGCGTTCCATCTCCCGGCCCACGGCGATCGCGGCGCGCCGTACCTGGGTGAAGGTCCAGCGCGGCTGGATCGGCACGAACACGTGCAGGCCGCGGCCGCCGGAGGTCTTGGGCCAGCCGCGCAGGCCCCCGAACTCCTCCAGTACGGACCGCAGTTCGTGGGCGGCGCGCACGGCGTCGGTGAAGTCGGTGCCGGGCTGGGGGTCGAGGTCGATGCGCAGCTCGTCGGGGTGGTCGACGTCGTCGCGGCGTACCGGCCAGGGGTGGAAGGTGAGCGTGCCGTACTGGGCGGCCCACACCACGGCGGCCTCCTCGGTGGGGCACATCTCGTCGGCGCTGCGACCGCTGGGGAAGGTGATGTGGGCGGTGGGAATCCACGCGGGCATGCCCTTGGGCGCCCGCTTCTGGAAGAACCACTCGCCGGTGATGCCGTCCGGGTAGCGCTCCAGGGTCGTGGGGCGGTCGCGCAGGGCGCGCAGGATGCCGGGGGCGACGGCCTGGTAGTACCGGGCGATGTCCAGCTTGGTGAACCCGCGCTCAGGAAAGAAGACCTTGTCCGGGCTGGACAGCCGTACGGTCCGCCCGCCCACCTCCAGTTCCACCGCATCGCCCATGCGAGCCACGGTAGGGGCAGCTCGCTGACCTCGCACACCGGGCGAGCACGCGCGCGGGCGCGCAGAATCTAGCCATGGACCTGCCGGTGATGCCCCCCGTGAAGCCGATGCTCGCCAAGTCGGTGGCGAGGATCCCGCCGGACATGCAGTACGAGGCGAAGTGGGACGGGTTCCGGGCGATCGTGTTCCGCGACGGCGCGGAGGTCGAGCTCGGCAGCCGTACGGGAAAGCCACTGACCAGGTACTTTCCCGAGCTGGTCGAGGCGCTCAAGGCGCGGCTGCCCGAGCGGTGCGTGCTGGACGGGGAGATCGTGATCGCGCGGGAGGGCCGACTGGACTTCGACGCGCTGACCGAGCGGATCCACCCGGCCGACTCCCGCGTGCGGATGCTGGCCGAGCGGACCCCGTCGTCCTTCGTGGCCTTCGACCTGCTCGCCCTGGACGGCGAATCCCTGCTGGACGTGCCACTGTCCGACCGGCGCGCGCTGCTGGTCCGGGCGCTGGCCGGGGTCACCGCTCCGGTGCACGTGGCACCCGCCACGACCGACATCGAGGTGGCCCGGCGCTGGTTCGAGCAGTACGAGGGCGCCGGCCTGGACGGTGTCGTCGCCAAGCCGCTGGGGCTGCGCTATCTCCAGGACGAGCGGGCCATGTTCAAGGTCAAGCACGAGCGCACGGCGGACGTGGTGGTCGCCGGGTACCGCCACCACAAGAGCGGCCCCGTCGTCGGCTCCCTGCTGCTCGGCCTGTACGACGACCGGGGCACCCTGCAACACGTCGGCGTGTCCGCCGCGTTCCCGATGAAGCGGCGCGCCGAGCTGATCGAGGAGCTGGAGCCGCTGCGCATGGACGACGTCACCGGGCACCCGTGGGCGGCCTGGTCGGACGAGGCGGCCCACGAAGCGGCCCGGCTGCCCGGCGCGCCCAGCCGCTGGTCGGGGAAGAAGGACCTGTCCTGGGTGCCGCTGCGGCCGGAACGGGTGGCCGAGGTCGCCTACGACCACATGGAGAACGGGGCGCGGTTCCGGCACACGGCCCGCTTCCGCCGCTGGCGTCCGGACCGCGCGCCGGAGAGCTGCACCTACGCCCAGTTGGAGGAGCCGGTCCGCTACGACCTGGCGGAGGTCTTCGGCTCCCACCCCTGAGCCCTCCGGCTCCGCGCCCGTGCGCGGCGGGCCCATGCGCGGCGGGACGCGGCGGCCCGGACGCGGGCCGCCCGCGCTCACGGCCGCATGACGACCTTGACGGACTCACGGCCGCATGACGACCTTGACGGCCCCTTCCTGCTTGCGCTGGAACATCTCGTACGCGTGCGGGGCGTCCGACAGCGGCAGCCGGTGCGTGGCGAAGTCGTCGACGCCGAGCGGGTCCTCGTCCGTCAGATAGGGCATGATCTCGTCGGTCCAGCGGCGGACGTTGGCCTGGCCCATGCGCATCTGGATCTGCTTGTCGAAGAGCGTGATCATCGGCATGGGGTCGGCCGTGCCGCCGTAGATGCCGCTCAGGGAGAGCGTGCCGCCACGGCGCACCAGTTCGATGGCGGCGTGCAGGGCGGCGAGCCGGTCCACGCTGAAGCGTTCCGCGAGCGGTGCGCTCAGCGCGTGCGGCAGCACCGCGGCGGCCTGCTGGACGAGACGGGCGGCGGCGCTGCCGTGCGCCTCGGTGCCGACCGCGTCGATCACGGCGTCGGGCCCACGTCCCTGTGTCTCGTCGCGGATCGCCGCGACCAGTTCCTTCTCGTGGTCGAAGCCGCGCAGATCGTATGTCTCCACGCCCCGCCGGCGCGCCCGGACCAGCCGTTCCGGGACCAGGTCCACGCCGAACACCCGCTCGGCGCCGCGCGCCTTGGCGATCCGGCACGCCATGTCGCCGATGGGGCCGAGACCGAGTACGGCCACGCTCCCGCCGCGCGGCACGTCGGCGTAGGCGACCGCCTGCCAGGCGGTCGGCAGCACGTCCGAGAGGTAGAGGAACCGGTCGTCGGGCGGGCCCTCGGGGAGCTTGATCGGGCCGAACTGGGCCTGCGGGACGCGCAGGTACTCGGCCTGGGCGCCCGGCACGGCGCCGTACAGGCGGGTGTAGCCGAACAGGGCGGCGCCCATGCCCTCGCTGGTGACCTGGGTGGTCTCGCACTGGGTCGTCAGGCCCGCGGAGCACATGAAGCAGTGGCCGCAGGAGATCTGGAACGGTACGACCACCCGGTCGCCGGGCTTGAGGTTCGGCACCTCGGCGCCGACCTCCTCCACGATGCCCATGGGTTCGTGCCCGAGGATGTCGCCCGGTGTCATGAACGGCGTGAGCACCTCGTAGAGGTGCAGATCGGAGCCGCACAGGCCGGTCGAGGTGATCCGGATGACGGCGTCCGTCGGCTCCTGGATCTTCGGGTCGGGGACCTCGTCCACCCGAACGTCGCGCTTACCCTGCCACGTCACTGCCTTCATCGCGGCGCGCTCCCTCCGTGGTTCTGCCTCTCCTGTGCCGCGCCCGGGTACCCGGGGCCCGCCCCTCCGAACCGCCGGCCGGCTCATTGGGCCGATCGGCCCACCGGGCGCGCTCGATCAGAACCGAACGGGTATGGCCACCGATGAGCGGATAAATACACAGTCAAAGACAGAGGCACGGAGACGGGGGCTGAACGGTGGACTTGGGACGAAGCACGCGCGTGCGCTACTCCGCCTCGGCGGTGGCGCTGCTGGCCGCCATGGCGACGGCCACCCCGGCGACGGGCTGCACGGCGCGGCACGGCACCGTCGAGGACGGGCGGAACGGAAAGGGAGAGACCCCGAGGACGGTGCGGGAGCTGCCGCAGACCCCGGCACCGAGTCCGGAGCACGCCGGCCCCGTCCTCGCCGTCAAGATCGACAACGTGGAAGCAGCCCGCCCCCAGACCGGGCTGAACGCCGCCGACATCGTGTACGCGGAGCAGGTCGAGGGCGGGCTGAGCCGACTGATGGCGGTCTACGCCACCCGGCTGCCCCCGGTCGTCGGGCCGGTGCGCAGCGCGCGCGAGTCCGACCTCGAACTGCTGCGCCAGTTCGACCGTCCCAGGCTCGCCTTCTCCGGCGCCCAGAAGAAACTGCTGCCGCTGATCGACGCCGCCCCGCTGTCCCCCAGAACACCCGACAACAAGCCCGACGCGTACTTCCGGGGCACCGCCAAGCCGGCCCCGCACAACCTCTTCCTGCGCCCCGGCAAACTCCTGGACTCGGCCCCGGGAGCGGACGCGCTGACCACCGGCTTCCGCTACGGACCGGCACCCGCGGGCGGCCGCGCCGAGACCTCGCGCACGGTCCGCTACCCGGCGGCCCGGTTCACCTTCACCTGGTCCACGCAACGGCACGGCTGGGAGGTGGCGATGGACGGCCGCCAGACCGTCACGACCGACGGGCAGCAGGTGGTGCCCACGACGGTCGTGGTGCAGCACGTGAGGGTACGCAAGTCGGATCTGCACGACGTGCTCGGCAACTACACCCCGTACACCGAGACCGTCGGCTCGGGGAAGGCGGAGGTACTGCGCGACGGGCGGGTGTACGACGCCACCTGGAAGCGCCCGAGCGCGGCGGACGGCACGCGGTTCACTGCCGCCGACGGCACGAACGTGAACTTCGCCCGGGGTCAGGTCTGGGTGGTCTTCACCCCGGACCGGTGACGTGCGGGCGGTGACCGGCGACGGCGGCGGACGCGATCAGGGCTGTGCGGCGAGGGGTTCCACCGGGTGGCGCAGCCCCTCGGCCGCGTCCGCGACCCGCCGGATGAGGTCGAAGAAGAGGGCCTGCTCGTCGGCGCTGAGCGGCCCCAGGAAGACCTGGTTCATCCGGGCCGTGCGCACGGTGAGCTTCCGGTGGGTACGCTCCCCCTCCCCGGTCAGCCGCAGCAGGAAGCGGCGGCCGTCCTGCGGGTCACGCACCTTGTCGAGCAGCCCGCGACGGCCGAGGCGGCTGATCACCTCCGCGATGGTGGACCGGTCGAGGCCCACCCGCTCCCCCACCGTGCGCTGGTCGAGCCCCGGCTCGGCGACGAGCACGTTCAGGACCGCGAACTGCGGCGAGGTGATCTCCTCGGAGACCATCGTGTTCCACAGCAGGTAGTGCGCCTGCTGCAACCGCCGGGCCAGATGCCCGGGGTGGGTCGAGAGGTCCACCGCGCCCATGTGCGCTCCTCGCGTCGGTCTGTCGTGTCGTCCGTGGCGTTCTGTAGGTGCACTGAACGATACCGCCGACGAGCCACCCGTCCACCACAGGTTTCCCGACGCCTCGGCCGTCCTCCTCATCCTGGTCATCCTGGTCAAGACGGTATTGACTGCGCACGCCCCAAGTGGCAGCGTGAGGGAACCCACGAAATAGTCAGTGCGCTGACTATCTGCGGTTGCTGAATGCTCGGCAGAGATGAGGCTTGATTCGATGGACAAGGTGGTCGCCACGGCCGTGGGGGCGGTGGCCGACGTATCGGACGGCGCGTCGCTCGCGGTCGGCGGTTTCGGGCTGAGCGGTGTGCCGAACGTGCTCATCCAGGCGCTGCACGAGCGCGGGGTGGGCGGGTTGTCGGTGGTGTCCAACAACTGCGGCGCGATGGAGTCGGGTCTGGCGGTGCTGCTGGCGGCGGGCCGGATCGGGCGGGTGACGGGCTCCTACATCGGGGCGAACAAGGAGTTCGCGCGGCAGTATCTGGCCGGTGAGCTGGAGGTGGAGATGATCCCGCAGGGCACGCTGGCCGAGCGGCTGCGGGCCGGCGGCGCCGGGATCCCCGCCTTCTACACCCCGGCCGGGGTCGGCACGCAGGTCGCCGAGGGCGGACTGCCCTGGCGTTACGACGGACAGGGCGGTGTGGCTTTGGCGTCGCCGCCGAAGGAAGTCCGCGAGTTCGACGGCACCGAGTACGTGCTGGAGCAGGGGATCCGGACCGACTTCGCGCTGGTGCGGGCGGCGAAGGGCGACCGGCACGGGAACCTGGTGTTCAACAAGTCCTCCCGGAACTTCAACCCGCTCGCGGCCATGGCCGGCAAGGTCACCATCGCCGAAGTGGAAGAACTGGTCGAGCCGGGTGAGATCGATCCGGACGCGGTGCACCTGCCGGGCATCTTCGTCCAGCGGGTAGTCGCCCTCACGCCGGAGCAGGCGGCGGACAAGAAGATCGAACAGCGCACGATGTCGGCGCCTTCGGCACGAGGAACGGTGAGCAGCTGATGGCCTGGACGCGTGAGGAGATGGCCGCCCGTGCCGCGCGGGAGCTGCGGGACGGCCAGTACGTCAACCTGGGCATCGGTCTGCCCACCCTGATCCCGAACTACCTGCCGGCGGGTGTGGAGGTGATCCTGGAGTCGGAGAACGGCATCCTGGGCACCGGCCCCTACCCCACCGAGGGCGCCGTCGACCCCGATCTGATCAACGCGGGCAAGGAGACCGTCACGGTCCTGCCCGGCGCCTCCTTCTTCGACTCGGCGCTGTCGTTCTCGATGATCCGCGGCGGGCACATCGACGTCGCCGTGCTGGGCGCCATGCAGGTCTCCGCCGGCGGTGACCTGGCCAACTGGGCCATCCCGGGCAAGATGATCACCGGGATCGGCGGGGCGATGGACCTCGTCCACGGCGCCCGCACAGTGACCGTGGTGATGACCCACACCGCCAAGGACGGCTCCCCGAAGATCCTCGAACAGTGCGCGCTGCCCCTGACCGGCAAGGCGTGCGTGAACCGGATCATCACCGACCTCGGCGTCCTGGACGTCACCGACGACGGACTCGTCCTGGTCGAGACCGCGCCCGGCGTCGGCGTCGGCGAGGTCACCGCCAAGACCGACGCCAAGCTGACCGTCGAAAAGGACCTGCTGTGAAGACCGTCTACCTCGTCGACGCGGTCCGCAGCCCGATCGGCCGCTACAGCGGCGCACTGGCGAGCGTCCGCCCGGACGACCTGGCCGCCCACGCGATCCGTGAACTCCTGGCTCGCGCACCCCACTTGGACCCGGTCCGGATCGAGGACGTCTACTTCGGCAACGCCAACGGTGCCGGCGAGGAGAACCGCAACGTGGGCCGGATGGCCGCGCTGCTGGCGGGCCTGCCGACCTCGGTGCCCGGGGTGACCGTCAACCGGCTGTGCGCCTCCGGCCTGGAGGCGGTGATCCAGGCCGCCCGCGCCATCGCGGTCGGCGACGCCTCGATCGCCGTGGCCGGCGGTGTGGAGTCCATGACCCGCGCCCCCTACGTACTGCCCAAGCCGGACCGGGCCTTCCCCGCCGGGCACGCCGAGATGTACTCGACCACCCTGGGCTGGCGCATGGTCAACCCCCGGATGGAACCGCAGTGGACCGTCCCACTCGGCGAGTCGGCCGAACTCATCGCCGAGAAGCACAAGATCAGCCGCGAGCAGCAGGACGAGTTCGCACTGCGCAGCCATCAGAAGGCCGCCGCCGCGCAGGAACAGGGCCTGTTCGACGCCGAGTTGGCGCCGGTCGCCATTCCGCAGCGCAAGGGCGACCCGCTGGTCCTCGCCGCCGACGAGTCCGTACGCCCGGACGCGTCCCTGGCGGCCATGGCGAAGCTCAAACCGTCGTTCCGCACCGAGAACGGTACGGTGACCGCGGGCAACGCCTCCCCGCTGAACGACGGCGCCGCCGCCCTGCTCCTCACCGACGAGGAGGGCCTGAAGGCCACCGGCCGCGAGCCGCTGGCCCGGGTCTCCGCCAGCGGTGTGAGCGCCACCGACCCGCACTACTTCGGACTCGCCCCCGTCGAAGCCGTCAACCGGGCCCTGGCCAAGGCCGGGAAGAGCTTCGCCGACCTCGACACCCTCGAACTCAACGAGGCCTTCGCCGCCCAGGTCCTCGGATGCGTCGCAGAGTGGCCCGAGTTCGACCCGGCCATCCTCAACCCCCAGGGCGGCGCCATCGCCCTCGGCCATCCGCTCGGCGCCTCCGGCGCCCGGCTCGCCGGCACCGTCGCCCACCAACTCGCCGGCAAGGGCGGAAGAGTCGGCGTCGCCACCCTCTGCATCGGCGTCGGCCAGGGCCTCGCCCTCGTCCTCGAACGCTAAGGAAGCGCTAGGAATCCCCATGGCTCTCACTCAGCACGACATCGACCAGGAGATCGCGGCCGAGTACGCCGCGTACGAGAAGCGCGTCGCCGGCGGCTCCCCGGTCGGGCACCATCCGCGCCGCGACTACGCGCCCTACCGCTCCTCGGTGCTGCGCCACCCCAAGCAGCCGCTGGTCGCCATCGACGCCGCCAAGGACCCGGAGCTGGTCGAACTGTCCTCGCCCGCGTTCGGCGAGCGGGACATCACCGGGATCGACAACGACCTCACCCGGCAGCACACGGGGGAGCCGATCGGCGAGCGGATCACCGTCTCCGGGCGGCTGCTCGACCGCGACGGGCGACCCGTGCGCGGCCAGCTCGTCGAGATCTGGCAGGCCAACTCCGCGGGCCGCTACGCCCACCAGTGCGAGCAGCACGACGCCCCGCTGGACCCCAACTTCACCGGCGTCGGCCGCACGCTGACCGACACGGAGGGCTTCTACCGGTTCACCACGATCCAGCCGGGCCCCTACCCGTGGCGCAACCACGTCAACGCCTGGCGTCCGGCGCACATCCACTTCTCGGTCTTCGGCACGGCGTTCACGCAGCGGCTCGTGACGCAGATGTACTTCCCGAACGACCCCCTGTTCGCGTACGACCCGATCCTCCAGTCCGTGACGGACGACGCGGCCCGGCAGCGACTGGTCGCCACCTACGACCACAGCCTGTCGGTGCCGGAGTTCTCGCTCGGCTACCACTGGGACATCGTGCTGGACGGCCCGCACGCCACCTGGATCGAAGAAGGACGCTGACCTGCCATGACGAAGATCGACACGAGCAGCCCCGAGAACGTGCTGCCCACTCCGTCGCACACGGTGGGCCCCTTCTACGGCTACGCGCTCCCCTTCCGCGGCGGCGAGGAGATCGCGCCCCTGGGGCACCCGGACACGGTCACCGTGCACGGGTACGTGTACGACGGCGAGGGGCGGCCCCTGCCGGACGCCCTGGTGGAGGTGTGGGGGCCCGACCCGGACGGCAACCTGCCGGCCGTGGACGGCTCGATGCGGCGCGACCCGGCCTCCGGCGACCACCTCGGCCGCAACGGGGTCGAGTTCACCGGCTTCGGCCGCATCCAGACCGACGTCGACGGCCACTGGTACGTGCGGACGCTGCGGCCCGGCGCGCGCGGACGGAACGCCCCCTACCTCAGCGTGTGCGTGTTCGCCCGCGGACTGCTCGTGCATCTGTTCACCCGGATCTACCTGCCCGGCGACGAGGCCGCGCTGGCCTCCGACCCGCTGCTCACCCAGGTGGACGAGGAGCGGCGCGGCACGCTGATCGCCGCGCGGGAGGACAGTGGGGCATACCGTTTCGACATCCGCCTTCAGGGCGAGGGCGAGACGGTCTTCCTGGAGTTCCGGTGACACCACCTGCCGCTGTTCCCGCCGCCGTCGGTCTCGACGTCGGTCTGCTCGGTCCGGGCTGGGCCGGCTCCCCCGCCGCGTCCGCGACGAGCGACTCCGCCTATCTGCGGGCCCTGCTCGACGCGGAGGCGGCGCTCACCCGGGCCCAGGCCGCGCTCGGCCTCGTCCCGGCCCGGGCGGCCGAGGCGGTGACCCGGGCGGCCGTTCCGGACCGTTTCGACGTGCGCGCGCTCGCGGAGCGCGCCCGCGGCGGCGGAAACCCGGTCATCCCGCTGGTCGCCGACCTCACCGAGGCCGTGGGCGAGGAGTACGGCCCCTGCGTCCACCGGGGCGCGACCAGCCAGGACATCATGGACACGGCGACGATGCTGGTCGCCGTGCGGACCCTGGACCTGGTCCTCGCCGACCTGGCCCGCACCGAACAGGCGCTGGCCCGGACGGCCGCCGCCCACCGTGACACGGCGATGCCGGGCCGGACGCTGACCCAGCACGCCGTGCCGACGACGTTCGGCCTGAAGGCGGCCGGGTGGAGGTCCCTGGTGCTGGACGCCCGGGACCGCCTGACCCGGGTGCGGAACTCCCTGCCCGTCCAACTCGGCGGCGCGGCGGGGACCTTGGCGGCCTTCGCCGCGTACGGCGCCGAGGACCCGACCGCGCTCGTCACCGCGTACGCCCGTGAACTGGGCCTGTGCGAGCCACTGTTGCCGTGGCACACGCTGCGCACCCCGGTCGCCGACCTCGCCGGATGCCTCGCCTTCGCCGCCGGG
This sequence comes from Streptomyces sp. NPDC004721, assembly GCF_053601495.1. NCBI lineage: Bacteria > Bacillati > Actinomycetota > Actinomycetes > Kitasatosporales > Streptomycetaceae > Streptomyces > Streptomyces sp. NPDC004721. Next base: position 206,474 of record NZ_JBSGBZ010000003.1, on the reverse strand, counting down.
GCGCTGGGCAAGATCGCCGTGGACGTGCTGGTCCTGACCCGCACGGAGACCGCCGAACTCGCCGAGGGCAACGGCGGCGGTTCCTCCGCCATGCCGCACAAGGCGAACCCCGTGCGGTCCACGCTGGTCGCGGCCGCCGCCCGGCGTGCGCCGCAACTCGCGGCCACCCTCTACGGGTCACTGGCGGCGCAGGACGAACGGCCGCCCGGCGCCTGGCACGCCGAGTGGGAGCCGCTGCGGGAGCTGCTGCGGCTCGTCGGCGGCGCGGCCCGCGACGCGGCGGAGCTGTCCGAGGGGCTGCGGGTGGACGCGGACGCGATGCGCGCCCATCTCGGGCTGACCCACGGGCTGATCGTCTCCGAGCGGCTGTCGGCCGAACTGGCCCCGCTGCTCGGCCGTGCCCGGGCGAAGGAGCTGCTCACCGAACTCGCCCGGCGCACCTACACCGAGAACCGGAGCCTCCAGGAACTCCTCTCGGAACAGCCCGAGTTGAAGGACATTGACCTGGCCGAGCTCACCGACCCGGCCCGTTACACCGGCTCCGCCGGAGCCCTCACCGACCGTGCCCTGGAGCGACGTTGATCCTGCACCACCTTCTCGAAGGCCCCGCCTCCGCTCCCCCGTTGCTGCTCGGGCCGTCCCTCGGCACGTCGTACGCGCTGTGGGACAAGGTCGCGCCCGAGCTGGCGATCTCCCACCGGGTGGTCCGCTGGGACCTGCCCGGGCACGGGGGTTCGCCGGCCGGGCTGATCGGGCCCGGCGCGACCGTCGGCGACCTCGCCGGCCTGGTGCTGGCGCTCGCCGACTCGCTCGGCATCGAACGGTTCGCGTACGCCGGGGTGTCGCTGGGCGGTGCGGTGGGTCTGCACCTCGCCGTGCACCACCCCGAACGCGTCGACTCGCTCGCCGTCATCTGCTCGTCGGCCCACTTCAACGGCGCCAAGGCGTGGCAGGAGCGGGCCGAGCGGGTCCGGCGGGACGGGCTGGACTGGCTGGTCGAGAGCGCCGACGCCCGGTGGTTCGCCGGTGACTTCACCGTGCCGGAGCTGGTCCGGGACCACCAGGAGGCCGACCCGGAGGCATACGCCGCCTGCTGCGACGCGCTGGCCGCCTTCGATCTGACCGACCTGCTGCCTCGGATCGGCACGCGCACGCTGCTCGTCGCGGGCCGCGAGGATCCGGCCACCCCGCCCGCGCATCTGCGGCAGATCGCCGACGCGGTGCCCGGCTCGGCGCTGGTGGAGATCCCCGGCGCCTCGCACCTGGCGCCGGCGCAGTGCCCCGAGGCGGTCCTCGCGGCGCTGCGCACCCACCTCGACGGCGCTCCCCGGCGGGGTATGGAGGTGCGCCGCGAGGTGCTCGGCGACGCGCACGTCGACCGGGCGCAGGCCCGGCAGACCCCGTTCACGGCTCGCTTCCAGGACTTCATCTCCCGCTACGCCTGGGGCGAGATCTGGACCGACCCGACGCTGAGCCGCCGCGAGCGCAGCCTGATCACCCTGACGGCGCTGATCGCACACGGCCACTACGACGAACTGGCCATGCACGTACGGGCGGCCCGCCGCAACGGCCTCACCCCCGAGGAGATCGGCGCGGCGCTGCTCCAGAGCGCCGTGTACTGCGGGGTCCCGGCGGCGAACTCGGCGTTCGCGGTGGCCCAGCGGGTGCTGGAGGAGGAATCCGGGGAGAAGTGACGAAAGGTAACGACGGGTGGCGAACAGTAACGACGAGTGACCCGACGGGCCCTGGCGCCCTCGGCGGCCCGCACCGTCGGTCGCCGACGCGAGCGCGGACGCCGACGGCCGCCAGGCCGGCTCCCGGCTCCCGGGTGTGAACCAGGGCCCGTCCGGCGGACCGAGTCGCAGGACAGCGACAGTCGCCGTCGGCCCAAGCATGGTCCGCCGGCCGGGCCCTACTTCGGGGCCCGGCCCACTCCGTGTTCCGACTCCAGCAGACGCGCCGCCTGTTCCGCCAGGCCGTCCGCGCCGCACGAGCGCGCCAGTGCCAGGCCCCGGCCGAGCTCGGCGGCCGAGCGCGAGACGATGCCGAACTCGACGCGGGCGACGGCGTGTTCGTACTGGCAGGGAGAGGCCTCCAGGTAGGTGACGGCCTGCGCGGCCAGCCGGACCGCGCGCTGGCCGCGCTCCAGGGCCGCGGCGCAGCGCAGGGCCTCTCCTATGGCGGTGTCGGTGCCGAACCGCTCGGCCTGGCGGCGGAGGTCGGCGACGAGCCGGCCCGCCCGCTCGGGGTCCTCGGTGGCGAGCGCACGGGCCAGGTCGGCCGCCCAGGGCACCGTCACCGGGTTCTGGTGGCCGCGGGCGGCCGCCGCCTTCCCGGCCGCCTCCAGTTCGCTGACGGCGTCCTCGGTGCGGCCGAGGGCCAGCAGCAGCCGGCCGCGCACGCTGTGCGGATCGGGCAGCACGATGGTGGACGGGTAGGGCGGGGCGAAGGCGTGCTGCTCGGCGACCTCCCAGGCCTGCCCGACATGGCCGCGGGCGAGCAGGGTGTCGACGAGGTTGCAGGTCGCGGTCCAGTACAGGGGCAGTCCGCGGCCGATCCGCTCGGCCAGGCGCAGCGCTGCGCGCAGGGCCTCCTCCGCCTCCCGCAGCCGGCCGCGCCTGCGGTGCCCGAGGCCGACGTAGGCGTGGGCGAGGGCGAGGTGGCCGCCGCTCCAGCCGGCGGTCTCGTAGGCGCGCAGGGCCTCGGTGTAGAGGGTTTCGGCGCGGTCGAGGCGGTCGCAGTAGGCGTAGGAGCTGGCGAGCATCAGCAGCAGTTCGATGCCCCACTCGGTGTCGGTCCAGCCGAGTCCGGGGGCGAGGCGGCCGTTGACGAGTGCCCGGTCGCACATCTCGACGACCTCCTCGGCGCTCTCGCCGCGGGTCATGGCGTCGAAGCCGCGCAGGATCAGCAGGGCGCGCTCGGAGTTGTCGCGTCCGGTGCAGCCGGCGGCGAGTCCGGCGAGCTGCTCGGAGCGGTCCGGGGAGCTGGTACCGCCGGTGTACAGGCCCTCCCACATGTACTGGACCGCCTGCAACCGCATCCGGGTGGGCCCAGGTTCGTGGCGGGCGGCCTCCGCCTCGACCGTGCGGACCGCCTCCTCCAGCTGGTCGTTGTGCAGCAGGGCCTGGGACAGCCGCCACACGGCGTCCACGCGGGTGGCGCCGTCCAGGCCGGGCATGGCGAGCGCGCGTTGGAGGTGCTCGATGGTGGTGGCGGGCGCGGTCAGCAGCGTGGCGCAGCCCAGCTCGTAGAGCACGCGCGCGTGCGTTCCGGGGGTCGGCGGCTCCAGCAGGGCCCGCTCCAGGCAGCGGCGGGCCGCGTCGGACGCGCCGACGGCGAGGTGTTCGCGGGCCGCCTCGCGGAGCTGCTCGACGAGTTCCTGGTCGTCGTCCGGGTGGACCTGGAGCAGGTGCCGGGAGGCCGCGGCGGCGCCGAACCCGGAGTCGGCGACCACCTGGGCGGCGATGCCGTGCATGGCGGTGCGCAGGGCGTCCGGGATGGAGTTGTAGACGGCGGTGGCGATCAGCGGGTGCACGAACTCCAGGTCCCCGCCGCCGCCCCGGGTGCTCGCCGGGTCCGGCTCGGTGAGGATGCGGACGCGGCGCAGCAGTCCGGCGCAGCGCTCGGCGTCGTCGCGGTTCATGGTGGCCAGCCGGGCGACGAGCTCCACGGAGATGCCGGTGCCCAGGACGGCGGCGGCCCAGGCGAACCGGGTGGCGTCGATGCCGAGTTCCTCCAGGCGGGCGACGAGGCCGTGGCCGCGGGCCGAGCGGTTCAGGGGGCGCAGTTCGGCGGCCTGGGCCTCGACCGGTTCGAGTTCGCTGTCGCGCACCTTGGCGAGCAGTTCGACGGTCTCGTACGGGTTGCCGCCGGTGACCGCCCAGACCTCGCGGCAGAACGGCGCGTCGGCGTGCGGGCCGAGGGCGGTGCGGGTGAGTCCGGCGGTCGCCTCGGGGGTCAGGGCGCTCAGGGTGTGCACGCCCGCGGCGGCGACGGCCGCGTCCAGGCACCGGGCGCCCTCGCCGCCGAACTCGCCGGGCCGGCGGGTCACCACGAGCAGTACGGGCAGGTCCTCCAGGCGCTCGGCGAACGCGGCGAGCCAGCGCAGCGTCTCCACGTCGGCCCAGTGGGCGTCGTCGATCAGCAGCACCAGCGGCCACTCGCGCTCGGCCAGCCGGCGCACGGCGGCGACCAGTCCGTCGCACACGCCCTGCGGGTCGGCCTGCCCGTCCCGGGGTTCCGCGATGCCGAGGGCGGGGCCGGCGATGTGGTACCAGTCGCCGAGGTATTCGCGGGCCTCCTCGGGCATCAGCGACAGGAGCGCGGGCTGGAGCAGCTGCCGCACCACGTTGAAGGGCACGGAGCGCAGGGTCTCCCCGCCGCGCGCCGACCACACCACGCAGCCGCGTTCCCCGGCGATACGGCGGGTCTCGGTCAGCAGGGCGGTCTTGCCGAGACCGGCCTCCCCCTCCAGGACCAGCAGCCCTCCCGAGGACGCGCGGTCGGCGCACAGGACGTCGATCGCGCGTACGACGGCGGTGAGTTCCTCGTCACGCTCCCACAGCGAGCCCGAGGCGGCCGTGCCCGGCCGTACCTCCGTCATCCCGCTACCTCCCCAAGTCGCCAGACGGCATGCAGACTTCGAGCGTAGTCCCCGAGCGGCCGGCGCGGCGGCCCGTCCCGTCACCTGTTGCCTTGACGGGTGACCTGCGGTGGATGGGGCTGCGCCGGGCGCCGGACCGGGGTCCTCTCATCGGGCTTTCACCGACGCCTCATACGGTAGGCACATGACGCAGGTGACTCCTCCCGGGTGGTACCCCGACCCCGGGCAGACAAGTGACGGCCCCGCCACCGAGCGCTGGTGGGACGGCAGGGCATGGACGGACCAGACCCGTCCCGTCGGATCGGCCGCCGTGTGGGGTCCCCCGGCGCAGCAGGCGGCCCCGGGGCCGTACCCGGCCCAGCAGGCGGCCCCCGGGCCGTACCCGGCCCAGCAGGGGTATCCGGGGCATCCGGGATACCCGGGCTATCCGGCGCACCCCGGATACCCGGGGCGGCCGCCTGCCCCCGCGCGCCGCGGCCTGCGTATCGGCATCGCCGTCGCGGTGGCGGCCGCGGTGCTGGCGAGCATCGGCGTCGGCGTGTACGCGCTGGCCAACGACGTCGGCGGCAAGGACGGGCGTGCCGGGTCCCGGCAGGGGCAGGACGACCGGGGCGGCACCGGCGAGGAACGCGGCCCCTTCGGCGGCCCGGGCGGGGGCTCGGGCGACTCCGGCGGGTCCGGCGGGTCCGACGGCGGGCCGTCCGAAGCGCCGAAGATCAGGAGCGGCTCGGTGACCGACGCGGTCAGCGGCATCAGCCTGCCCGTGCCCGACGGCTGGTACGGCCAGGAGTTGGGGGTGGGCGCCCAGGTCACGTCGAACGACTCCTACAAGTGCCCCGGCGACACCTCCAAGAACTGCACCAAGGGCGGCGCCTACTCGGCTCCCGCGCTCGCGCTGCGCGTCCGCGGGAGCACGCCCGAGGAGGTCGCCAAGGCCGACATAGCGAAGAACGCCGAGGACTCCTACGGGGGCGAGGCCTACGGCGGCATAACCTCCCACCAGGTGCTGGCCTCCAAGGCGGTGACCGTGGCCGGGCAGAAGGGCTACCTGGTCCGCTGGAAGGCCGTCACCAGCAAGGGCGCCGACGGGTACGTGGAGTCCCTGGCCTTCCCCTCGCCCGCCGACTCCCGGCAGCTCGTCGTCGTCCGCTTCGGCCTCGACGTCGGGGAGCCGCAGTCCGTGATCGACGACATCACCCGGGGCATCGAGGCCTCCTCGGGCGGCGGCAACGGCCAGAGCGTCTGAGCCGTACCCGGACCCAAAGCGGCCGGGCGGGGCACCTCTCCGCTCCAGAGGTACCCCGCCCGGCCGGGGGTGCGCGCCGCCCCCGTCCCCACGGTGCGGCGCGGACAGGTCACCGCCCGGTCATCCCGGGGACGGTGGCCTGGGTCGTGAACCGAGGCCCAGTGCCGGCAGCACCGCGGCCTCCAGGAACCGGACCACGTAGTCCGGGTCGGCGTACTCCCCCTCCAGCACGGGCCGGATGCGCAGGACGCCGAACAGCTGCGCGGGCACGAACTCCAGCGCCGGGTTGTCCGCGCGGACCTCGCCGCGTTCCACCCCGCGCCGCAGGATCTCCCGCAGCGCGGCGATCTCCGGCTCGACCAGCGTCTCGCGCAGCGCCCGCTTCAGCTCGGAGTCCAGCGTGATCGCGTGCCCGAGCGCCTGGAGGAGGCGGGTGTCCCGGCCCGACCACTGGCCCGCGGCCAGCGCGACCCGCCGCAGGTCCTCGGCGAGCGAGCCCGTGTCGATGCCGGCGAAACGGCAGCGGCCGCTGGATCGCAGGGCGGCGGCCACGAACTGCGGCTTGGTCCGCCACTGCCGGTAGAGCGTGGACTTGCTGCACCGTGTGCTGGCGGCGACTCCCTCCATGGTGACGGCGTCATAGCCGTGCTCGCGGATCTGTTCGAGTACGGCGTCGAAGAACTCCTGCTCACGCTCCGGCGTGAGCTTGGAGCGGCGCGGGGCGACAACCGTCTCCGGCTCGTCCGCGGCCTGCGATGTCATCGCTGCGCTCCTCACTCGTGTCCCGGGAGTTCGGGCCCGGGCTCCGGGCCCGAACTCCCGGTGTGACGAAGGTCCATCGATACGGCAGTGTACCGGTACGCGTACGTATCGGTACACTGCCGTATCGGTACGCTCTCGTGTCGATGTACCTTACATCGACACGGGTGCGGACAGCACCACCCCACGCACCACCACGAGAGGGCCTGGCATGACATCCCGAAGCGAGGCCGCCGAAGCGGAGCCCGACGGACCGGCGCGGCGCCCGCTCGCCCACGAGTCCCGGCGGGCCGAGGGGAACACCCCGGCAGGGGCGGGCCGGTGAACGCCGCTCTGACGGCCGTCGTCCTGTCGCTGTTCTCGGCCGTCGCCTACGCGACCGCCGCGGTCGCCCAGGAACGGCTCGCCGCGCGCACCCGCGGAACGGGTGTGCGCGGACTGCTCCACGCCGGCGCCTGGTGGTGGGCCGTCGCACTGAACGGATCGGCGGCCCTGCTGCATGTGGTGGCCCTGAAGTACGGTCCGCTGACCGTGGTCCAGCCGCTCGGCGCGCTCACCCTGGTGGCCGCCGTGCCGCTGGGGGCGCGGATGGCCGGGCGGCGGGTCGCGGCGGCCGAGTGGCGGGGCACCGCGTGCACGCTGCTCGGACTGGCCGCCCTGCTCCTCGCCGCTTCCGGGCCGGCCCCGGTACGCGTGCTGAGCCCCGTCGAGGCACTGTCGGTGGCGAGTGCCACGGCCGTTCTGATCGGGGCGCTGTCACGGCCCGGGGCGCGGCCGGGCCTGCGGCACGCGACCGCGTCGGGGGTCGCCTCGGGCGTGGCCTCCGCGCTCACCCAGACGGTGACGGTGGCCGCCACGGACCACTCCGGCCCCCTGCTCAGCGCCCGCGTCATCATGGTGGCGCTACTCGTCGCGGCTTTCGCGACCGGTGGCCTGCTGCTGTCGCAGACCGCCTACCGGGACGGGCTCGGCGCTCCGCTCGCCGTACTGACGCTGACCAACCCGGCGGCGGCCGCGCTGATCGGACTCACCCTGCTGGGCCAGGGACTGAGGGGCGGCGCGACGGGCGTGCTGCTGGCGTCGGCGGGCGCGGCCCTCGCCTCCTGGGGGGTCGTGGCGCTCTCGCGGGCGACCCCGCGACCCACGGACGCCAACCCGGTACCCGGCCCGCAGCACATCGGACAGGGCGGCGTCCCGGACCATCCCGTGGCGGCCGTGCTCGCCCTGGAGACGGATCCGCCCGCCCAGGAACCTGCGCTGCCGTCCCAGCCGTTGGGGCCGGGACACCTCACCCCGTTGTGACCGGCGGTCAGTTCCAGCCGCGCGAGTCCTGCTTGAGCGCCGTGTCGACGGTCAGCGCCGTGGCGACCACCAGGCTCAGCAACGGCTCGGGCAGCTGGTAGTGGATCTGCAGGACGTAGTTGTCGGCGGTCGTGAACATCGTCTTGGCCAGGCCCTCCCAGGTCTTGGTGATCCGGGCGACCTCGTTGTCGGCGTGGTCGACGATGGCGAAGTTCCAGGCGCGCCAGTTCTCCGCCTTGATCGCGCCGACCTGCTGCCCGTTCGCGTTCATCGCGAAGTTGATCTTGCCGAAGACGTTCTGCTGGACGATCTCGCCGATCTCCGAGCCGTCCGGACGGGACACCACCACCCTCGACTTGAAGACCTTCGCCGGCCGGGTGAGCACCAACTGGGGTGTGCCGTAGGCGTCGCGGATCTCGAGCCTGTGCGTCATGAACTGGTCGAGGCTGGAGACGAAACGCATCGCCTTCTTCAGCGCGCTCTGCCCGATCTCGGTGACCGTGCCGATCCGGTTGCCGTGCTGGTCGAAGACCTCGTACTCGTTGGTCAGCTCGATCAGTTTGGCCTTCTGGTTCACCACGAGCACCGGCTCGCTGAACAGCGAGCCGCCGCCCTGGACGCCCGGAGCGACCCCGGCCTGGTGCTGGACCTGCTGCTGCACACGCAGGTCGGGGGCGGCCTGCTGCGGCGGCACCTGCTGCGCGACGTGGGCCTGCTGGTCGACGTGGGTGTGCTCCGTCCACTGGGCGCCGTCCCAGTAACGCAGCGTCTGGGCCGCTCCGTGCGGATCCGGGTACCAACCTGCCGGTGTGCTCGAATACGTACTCACCGGCGCACACTACCGCCGGGCAGGCGGAACCCATGCGCGCGAGTGACGCACGCCACACATTGACCTGCGGATTTCTGGGCAACCCTTTGCGGCCCTCGGCGATCTCCCTTGCGAATACATTGGTCACTTAGTTTTTCGAGGTTCGCATGAAGATTCGCCGCTCTCTGGCGCTCGCAGCAGCCACGGCAGCCATCACACCCGCTGTGCTTCTTGCGGCCCCCGCCGCCTTCGCCACGGAGTCTCCGACCCCGACGGTCACCGAGACGACCGAGGACGGCTCCACCGCCGCCGGCGAGGAGCCCGGCGCCACCACCGAGGAGCCCGCGGGCACCGACAACCAGACCCCCGAGACCGAGGGCCAGCCGAACGGCACCGACGGCCAGGCCACGGACGACATCAAGAAGTCGGACGGCACGGACGCGAAGTCCGACACCACCAAGGACGGGTCCGACTCGAAGGACGAGGGCACCACCGACAAGAAGCCGGCCACCCCCACCCCCAGCGCCTCGCCGTCCGAGACGCCGGGCCCCCAGGCGTGCAAGGAGGGCAAGAAGCAGAAGCAGGACAAGAACCTGCGCACCAGCCTGACCGGCCTGCCCTCGAAGGTCGTCGCGGGCAGCGGGTTCCACAACTTCAAGCTGAACGTCACGAACTCCGGCGACAACTCCTACAAGCGCGTCGACATGGGCGTGTTCGCGGCCCTGGTCGGGGAGAAGGAGTTCACCGACGAGAGCAGACACCTCACCCTGCAGTTCAAGGACCCGGTCACCGGCACGTGGGAGAACATCTCCCTGGACGAGAAGGATGACGCCATCGGCTACGTCGGCTACACCGACGTCAAGCCGAAGGAGTCCTTCTCCATCGACCTGCGGCTGAACGTGGACAAGAAGGCCCCGGCCGGCATGGGCGTCGCCATCTCCATCGGCATGTACGCCGACGACAAGGGCAACTGCGTCTACGCCTCCGACGACGACTTCTACCTGTTCGACGTCCTCGCGGCCGGCACCAGCGCGGGCAAGCCCACCGACGCCAAGCCGCAGGGCGGCAGGAAGCCGCTGCCCGCCAAGCCCGCCGGCGACAAGCAGATCGTCCCGCAGGGCCACCTCGCCGAGACCGGCTCCAACTCGGCGCTGCCGATGATCGCGGTGGCGGGCGGCGCCGCGGTCGCCGTCGGCGCGGGCGCCGTGTTCGTCGTGCGTCGCCGCAAGGCCGGCAGCGGCGCTGCCACGGCCTGATTCGCGTCCCTGACGCGCTGAAACACGAGGGCCGCACCCGCAAGAGCGGGTGCGGCCCTTCGCCGTCGGCGGTCGGCTGCCGACCGCGCCGGGCGGACAGAGCGCCGCGCCGGCGCGTCCGCCCTACCCGTAGGACAAGTTGGAGCACAGGTCGTCGTCGGCCGAGCGGGCGTCCGCCGCCACCGACGAGGGCACGGAGGTCGGCGCGGCCGAGGCGCCGTCCGCGGCGGCCGTGAAGTCCTCGCCCAGCACCACGTTGACGCCCGGGCCGGTCAGGGCCTGGAGTTCGGCCCCGGGGAAGAGCTTGGCGACCTTCTCGGCCTCGGCCTGCCGGCCGGGACCGTACTGGATGAGGGTGGTGGCGTGGTTCTGGCTGCCCGCGTTCCCGGTGCCGGTGACGGTGAAGCCGCGGCCGGTGAGGACGGAGGCGCCGCGGATGGCGAGGCCGGTGTTGGTGGTGCCGTTGTAGACACCCACGTCGATGCCCTTCCCCAAGTCGTGCTGACCGGCGTCCGGGGATGCGGAGGCACCCGCCTTGCCCTTCTTGTTCTTCTTGCCGCCGGCGTCCTTGCCGTCGATGGTGCGGTCGGCCCTGAGCGCGGCCCACAGTTCGGAGGCGTCCGGCTCCACGATGGCGACCCGCGCACCCTCATAGCGCCACGGGATGGTGACGAACTTGGTGTTGTGCAGGTCAACGTCCTTCAGCGACATCGCGAAGGACAGCAGCTTGTCGGCCGAGCCCAGACCGGGGTCCACGGTGAGCGACTTGGTGGCGGCATCGGCGAGGGGGAACAGCTTGGTCGGGGTGAACCCGTCGGCCTTGACCTTCTTGATGAGGCTGGCGACGAACGCCTGTTGGCGCTTGATCCGGCCTATGTCGGAGCCGTCGCCGATGCCGTGCCGGATGCGGACCCAGTCCAGCGCCTGTTTCCCGGAGACCTTCTGCTCGCCCTTGCTGAACAGCAGCGAGCCGCGGGTGGCCCGGTTGGGGTTGAGGTCCTTCTGGTAGATGTCCTGCGGCACGCACACCGGCACCCCGCCCACCACGTTGGTGAGCGCGGCGAATCCCTGGAAGTCGACGACGACGGTGTGGTCCACGCGCAGCCCGGTGAGGTGCTCGACGGTGTTCTGGCTGCAGGCGGGGTTGCCCTCGGCGGTGTTGCCCACGGAGTACGCGGCGTTGAACATCGTGTTCGGCTGCGGCTCGGTCCAGCCGCCGTCGGGGAGCTTGCAGGGCGGAATGGTGACCAGGGTGTCCCGGGGGATGGACACGGCGAGGGCGTGCCGGTGGTCGGCGTAGACGTGCAGCAGGAACGCGGTGTCGGAGCGGCCGATGTCGTCCTTGCTGCCGCCACCGAGGGCGTCGTTGCCGCCCACGCGCGCGTCGGAGCCGATGACCAGGACGTTCTCACCCTTGGACGAGCCGGCCTCGGGCCGGTCGCTGGACAGGCCGTCGGCGCCGAAGGTGTTGATGTTGCCGTTGAGCTTCAGATAGAGCCAGCCCAGACCCGCCGTGCCGAGCACCACCAGGGACAGCGCCATGACGAGGGTCGTCCGTGCGCGCGTGCGTCCGCCGCGGCCGCCGGAGGCGCGGCGGCGGGAACCGCCCCGGCGCTGGGGCGGGACGCCCCTGCTCCGGCGGCGCGAAGGAGCGGTCCTGTGGCTGGTCGTCATGCGCGCACCCTCATCCGTCGTACTCGTGCAGAGGGGACGGCTGGCCCCACCCAATGGTTGTACGGTTGCGCAATGTAGCAACAGTTGACGAGAGGACTCCGCAACGGGGTGCACGACCGGCCCGCACCCCCGATCCGGCGATACCGGTCAGGGGCTGGCCACGTCGAAGCCGTACCGCAGGGGCTCGCCCTTCACGCGCACGTCGCGGCGGTAGACGTACACCGCCTCCACGTGCACGCCGCCCCGCGGCGCCTCCGCCTGGCAAGGGAACGACACCTGAAGCACCCACGGCCGCCCGGCGACCTTGACCCGCATCCCGTCGGCCGGCCCGCCCACGAGCACCGCGGCCTCCTGCCCCATCACGCCACCACCAGATTCCATGGGGACAGTTTAAGGGTTGCGCAATTGTTGACCCGAGGAGATCTCCCGCCCGCCGGGGCTACGGGGCAGGGAGCCGGCGGGCCCGTAATCCGCCATCACCCTTGCCCCGCTGGCTAATTGGGGACCTGACCGGGGAAGATGGACGGCGTGAGCCATCCTGCCGACATCGTCATGGTCTTCGACCGGGACGAGGAACTTGCCGTCTTCCCCTCACTCCGGGCCGCGGAGGACGGGCTGGAGGCCATGGACGTGACGGACGGGGAGTACACGGCCTTCACCGTCGAGGGGCGCCTCGTCGACCTGCGCGCCCCGGACGGCGAGGAAGGCCTGGTCCTGGCCGCGCGGACCGAGGAGGACGGCCGGGAGGATCTGGAGCGCCCTCTGGCCCGCTTCTGGGCCCGCCGCCCCGGCCGCGCCCCACTGGACCCCGAGGGCACCGCCCGCCTCCTGCTGGAGGGCGGGCCACGGGCCTCGGGCCGCGGACCACGCCGGCCCTGGAACCCGTTCCGGCGCGGTCGCGCGCCGCGCTCCTGACGGGACGGCGGACGACCACGATGACAGCACGTTCCGCGCGGCCGGGGCCGCGGGCGCATTCACGAGTGCCGCGAAACGGCGATTCGGCACCGGCACCGGAGCGCCGCGCCCAGGGGGACCGCTCCCGCCGCTCTACGGTTGCGCACATGCGCAATTCACAGAGTGTCCGCGCGGAGAAGCGCGTGCCGGGCACCCAGGGCGCCCCGGCGGCACGTGGACGCCGACAGGCCCCGCCGCGGGCCCCGGAACCGGCGGGCCGGCCGCGCGGCGGGCGTGCGAGACGGGTGCCCGACCCCACCGCGCTCCCGCGCCGCGCCCTCGCGCGGCTGCGGCGGGCCTGGGACCGGCCACTCACCGGCTACTACCTGGTGGCGGGCAGTGCGGCGCTGATCGCCGGCCTGGGGCTGGTGATGGTGTTCTCCTCCTCGCAGATCGAGGCGCTGCGCTCCGGCCTGCCGCCGACCTACTATCTGCGCCGGCAGATCATGGCCGCGGTGATCGGCGCGGCGCTGGCGGTGCCGGCCGCCCGCATGTCGGTGAAGACGCACCGGTGGCTGGCCTATCCGCTGCTGGCCGGGTCCGTGCTGCTGCTGGCGCTGGTGCAGGTACCGGGGCTGGGGCGGACCGTCAACGGCAACACCAACTGGCTGGACCTGGGCGGGCCGTTCGTGCTCCAGCCCAGCGAGTTCGCGAAGGTCGCGTTCATCGTGTGGGGCGCGGACCTGCTGGCCCGCAAGCAGCAGCACAAACTGCTGGGCCAGTGGAAGCACCTGCTCGTGCCGCTCGCGCCCGGTGCCCTGCTGCTGCTGGGACTGATGATGCTCGGCGGGGACATGGGGACCGCGGTCATCCTGTGCGCCGTGCTGTTCGGTCTGCTGTGGCTGGCCGGTGCGCCGCTGCGGCTCTTCGGGGCCGCCCTGACGGGCACGGCGCTCCTGGCCACCGTACTGATCATGACCGCCCCGCACCGGGTGTCCCGGTTCGCCTGCCTCGGCGCGAGCGACCCGGGCCCGAACGACCAGTGCTGGCAGGTGGTGCACGGCCTGTACGCGCTGTCGACGGGCGGCCTGTTCGGCAACGGAATCGGCGCCAGCGTGGAGAAGTGGGGCCAACTGCCCGAGCCGCACACCGACTTCATCTTCGCCGTCACCGGGGAGGAACTGGGTCTGTTCGGCACCCTGTCCGTACTGGCCCTGTTCGCCGCGCTGTTCGCGGGCGGCCTGCGCATCGCCACCCGCCGCAACGACCCGTTCGTCCGCCTGGCGGCCGGCGGCATCGTCACCTGGCTCGCGGCGCAGACCTTCATCAACCTCGGCGGCGTCCTGGGGCTGGTGCCCGTCGCGGGCGTGCCCCTGCCGCTGTTCTCCTACGGCGGCAGCTCGCTGATCGCCACCCTGTACGCGGTGGGGATCCTGCTCGCCGCGGCCCGCGGCGAACCGGCCGTGCGTACGGCGCTGGAAGGACGTTGGCGCCGGATTCGCTCGACTCTGCCGCGCCGCCCCGGGCGCCGCCGCTGAGGCTCTGGGGTCAGGCGGACAGCGGGCGTTGCAGACGGATGCCCTGGAGGACGCCCACGGCGACCCAGCCGGCGAACATCGACGAGCCGCCGTAGCTGACGAACGGCAGCGGCAGCCCGGTGACCGGCATGATGCCGAGGTTCATGCCGATGTTCTCGAACGCCTGGAAGGCCAGCCAGGCAACGATGCCGGTCGCGACCACCGTTCCGTACAGGTCGGGGCAGGCGCGGGCGATGCGCAGCGCGCGCCACAGCACCACGCCGAGCAGGGCGATCAGCGCCCCGGCACCCAGGAAGCCCAGCTCCTCCCCCGCCACGCTGAAGACGAAGTCGGTCTGCTGCTCGGGCACGAACTGCCCGGTGGTCTGCGCTCCGTGGAACAGCCCCTGGCCCAGCAGGCCGCCGGCCCCGATGGCGATCCTGGCCTGACTGGTGTTGTAGCCGACCCCGGACGGGTCGAGGGCGGGATCGGCGAACGCGGCGAACCGGTTGATCTGGTACTGGTCCAGCAGATGCAGCTGCCACACCGCCACGGCACCCAGGATTCCGGCCGCGAGCAGCCCGGTGACCCAGCGCGCCGAGGCACCGGAGGCGAGCAGCACCCCGAGCACGATCACGCCGATGCCCATGAACTGCCCGAGGTCCGGCGTGAGCAGGACCAGCAGGGCGGGCACTCCGGCCACCGCCAGGGACTCCAGGACGCTGCGGCCGTCCGGGCTCGGCCGGTCGCCCGTGTCCACCTTGGTGGCCAGCAGCACGGCCATGGCCAGCACGATGGCGACCTTGACGAACTCCGCCGGCTGGATGGACATCCCGCCGATCATGATCCAGCGGCGTGACCCGTTGATCGTGGCGCCCAGTGGAGTCAGTACCGCGAGGACCAGCAGGAGCGTGACGCCGTACAGGACGGGGACGAGGTCCCGGAGCCTGCGCGGGCCCAGCCACATGGTGCCGACGGCCAGGGCGATCCCGATGGCGGTGTTGATCAGATGGCGCGTCAGGAAGGCGTACGGGTCGCCCTCGGTCAGCTGGGTGCGGCCGCGGGTCGCGGAGTACACCAGGAGCGCGCCGAGCACCGACAGCGCCAGCGCGGCGCCCAGCAGCGGCCAGTCCAGCCGCCGCAGGACCGAGCCGATGGCCGTGCGCGGCCGCGGTCCCGCGCCCCGCACCGGCCCCCGGGTGACCCCCGGCCCCATGAGCCCGCTCCCGACCTCCATCGCGGCTCTCCTTCGCTCTGGTTCGCTCTGGTGCGATCCGGCGCACTCCGGCGCACTCCGGTTCGCTCCGGCCGTGCCCCGGCAGGCTGTCCCGGATCCCGCACGGCACGGAACGCCATCATCGCCCAGTTGCGCAATCCGTTAAGTGAAGCACGCCGAAGGGTTGCGTGTTCACCGGCCCCCGCCGTGGTCACGCCTGCTCAGCAGGCTCTACGCTGGCCCCTCGTGAAGGACTCCGTGACCACCGACGAAGGCTCCTCGCGGAATCGTCTTCGCGCCGTCTCGTACCGCCGTGTGCCCGCCGTGGCCGGTTACCTGTGCCTGCTCGTGGGCGTGCTCGACGTCGCGGGGGCCATCTTCCCGCGTATGCGGCACGGGCGGGTGCACACCCTGGCCGTGGCCCTGCCCGGGGCCGTGTCCACCCTGGCCACCGCCGCCTCGCTGATCGTGGGCGTGCTGATGGTGATGCTGGCGCACGCCCTGCGGCGCCGCAAACGGCGGGCCTGGCGGGCGGTGATGATCCTGCTGCCCACGGGCGCGGCACTGCAACTGCTGCGCTGGCACCAGCATGTGCCCGGCGCCGTCACGGTGCTGCTGTTCGTACTGCTGCTCGTCGCCCGCCGGGAGTTCTACGCCTTGTCCGACCCGCGCACCCGGTGGCGGGCGGTGTGGAACTTCCTCCTGCTGAGCGCCTTCAGCTTCGGCGCGGGACTGCTGATCGTCGGCGCCCACCCCAGGAAGGTCGTCGCGGCCTCGCTGTCCGACCGTGTCCAGCACGTCGCCTACGGTCTGATCGGCATCGAGGGGCCGGTGCACTACTCCAGCGAGCGCACCAGCGACCTCGTGTACTTCTCGCTCGCCGGGCTCGGCCTGGTGACCGCGGCCACCACCCTCTACCTCGCGCTGCGCCCCTCCACACCCGTACCCGTCCTCGGCGACGACGAGGAGCGGCGGCTGCGCGCCCTGCTGGAACGGCACGGCGAGCGGGACTCACTGGGCTACTTCGCGCTGCGCCGCGACAAGAACGTGCTCTTCTCCCCCACCGGAAAGGCGGCGATCGCCTACCGGGTGGTGTCCGGCGTGATGCTCGCGGGCGGCGACCCGATCGGCGACGTGGAGGCCTGGCCGGGCGCCATCAAGGAGTTCATGGACACCGCCGCCCGGCACGCCTGGGTCCCCGCGGTGATGGGGTGCGGCGAGACCGGCGGCGAGGTGTGGACCCGCGAAGCCGGCCTGAACGCGCTGGAGATCGGCGACGAGGCCGTCGTCGACACCGCCGCCTTCACCCTGTCCGGGCGGCCGATGCGCAATGTCCGGCAGATGGTCAACCGCATCGAGCGGGGCGGCTACACCTGCCGCATCCGCCGCGTGCGCGACCTGTCCGAGCAGGAGACCGAGCAGATCCGGGCGGCGGCGGCCGCCTGGCGCGGCACCGAGGTGGAGCGCGGCTTCTCCATGGCCCTCGGCCGCTTCGGCGAAGTGGGCGACGGCGACTGCGTGGTCGTCACCGCCCACAAGGAACCGGACGCCGGCGCCCCCGCGCCCGCCGGGGACATCCGCGCGGTCCTGCACTTCGTGCCCTGGGGCCGGGACGGGATCTCCCTGGAACTGATGCGCCGCGACCGCACCGCCGACCCCGGTCTGAACGAACTCCTCATCGTCAAGGCCCTCCAGGAGGCGCCCGGCCTCGGTGTCAACCGTGTCTCGCTGAACTTCGCGATGTTCCGCGCCGCCCTCGCCCGCGGTGAACGCCTGGGCGCCGGACCAGCCCTGCGCGCCTGGCGCGGACTGCTGCTGTTCCTCTCCCGCTGGTTCCAGATCGAGTCGCTGTACAAGTTCAACGCCAAGTTCCAGCCCCAGTGGGAGCCGAGATTCCTGGTCTACCCCACGGCCCGCGACCTGCTCCGCATCAGCCTGGCCGCGCTCCAGGCCGAGGCGTTCCTCAATCTGTCCTGGCCCGCCCCGTGGCGGCGGAAGCCCCGGCGGCCGGAGCCCGCGCCCGTGTCCTCGGAGGCGAAGCCCGCCGAGGCGGAGTCCGCCGCGCTCGAGCCGCCCGGAGGACCGCCGGTACCCTAGTTGCATGGATGCGCAAGGACAGGTGTGGGACGCCGAGGCGGCGGACCGGGCGGTGGCGGTGCTCAAGGCGGTGGCGGACCCCTCGCGCTACCGGCTGCTGTGGGCGCTCAGCAACGGTGAGCAGCCGGTGAGCGAGCTGGCCCGGATGCTGGGCGCCCACGTGGCCGCGACGTCCCAGCACCTGGCCAGACTCCGGGCGGCCGGTCTGGTGACCACCCGCCGGGAGGGCACGCGCATCTTCTACCGGGCCGCGGGAGTGCGCCCCCTGCTGGAGGCCGCGCACGTCGCTGGCGCCGAGGGCGACGGCCCGGGATCCGGCGGACTCGGCGGCGAGGAGAGCGCGCTCGCACCCCGGCGGGCCGCCGCCACCAGCCCGGCGCTCTCACACCGCCCGGCCCTGGGCGGCACCCCGTGAGGCGGCGGCCCCGCGGTGCTCAGGCGGGGCCCGGAGTGCCCGTGGGTCCGGCCGCGTCGCCGGTGTCGTCGCGGCGGTACTCCTCGGGACCGGCGTCGTAGGCATACAACTCGGCGTAGCGGCCCCAGTCGGTGGCCGTCTCCAGCTGCTGGTCGACCTGCTCGCTGGTGTAGTGATGGGCCAGCAGATCGCGGAAGAATCCGGCCCGCGCGGTGCCGTCGGCCTTGCCGCGCACACTGCTGGTGATCACCTTGACCAGCGGCAGCTGGACCGCGGCCCGGGCGAAGATGGTCTTCGACTCCTGCACGTCGGCCCCGGCGAACGCGGTGCCGGTGGCGGTGAGCAGCAGGTCGTTGCCGCTGAACCCGGCGAAACCGAGCAGGTCCAGGGCGTCGACCTGGGGCATGATGTCATCGACCTCGAGGCCGAGGTCGTCGGCGAGATCGGCGAGGTCGCAGCGCCCACCGCGGTGCAGCACCAGCTCCGCCAGGCCCGACAGCCCGTCCACGCTCGCCTGCGGCAGCGGAGTGTTGGCCACCGTCCGCCTCTCCAGGTCGGCCGGCTCCTGGCGGCCAGGGGTACGGCCCTCCTTCTGCCGGCCGGTCATGGTGCGGTAGACACGGTCGATCATGTCCTCGAAGGCGGCGGAGTTGCGGTCGCGGGGCCGGTCCAGACCGACCTCGAACACCTCCCGGATGGTGCCGTAGGGGCGGGAGCCGAGCACCACGATCCGGTCGGCCATCAGGACCGCCTCCTCGATGTTGTGGGTGACCAGCACGATGGCCCGGGTGGGGAACTGGCCGGACTCCCACAGCTCCATCAGCTCGCCGCGCAGGTTCTCCGCGGTGAGTACGTCCAGGGCGG
Organism: Streptomyces sp. NPDC004721; assembly: GCF_053601495.1. Lineage (NCBI taxonomy): Bacteria > Bacillati > Actinomycetota > Actinomycetes > Kitasatosporales > Streptomycetaceae > Streptomyces > Streptomyces sp. NPDC004721. Next base: position 187,823 of record NZ_JBSGBZ010000003.1, on the reverse strand, counting down.
AGAACGGCTCGTCCATCATCAGCACGTCCGGCTCGACCACCAGCGCGCGGGCGAAGCCGACGCGCTGGCGCATGCCGCCCGACAGCTCCTTGGGGTAGGCGGACTCGAAGCCGTCCAGGCCGATCAGGTCGATGGCCAGGCGGGCGGCCTCCGCGCGCTCCACGGGGTGCACGCCCTTGGCCTCCAGGCCGAGTTCGACGTTCTGCTGCACGGTCAGCCAGGGCAGCAGCGCGAAGGTCTGGAACACCATCGCCGTACCGGGGTTGGCGCCGGTCAGCGCGGCGCCCTTGTAGCTGACGGTGCCGGAACTGGCCGGGACGAGTCCGGCCATGCAGCGCAGCAGCGTCGACTTGCCCGAACCGGACTTGCCCAGCAGCGCGACGACCTCACCGGCGCGGATCTCCAGGTCGATGCCGGAGAGCACGGGCAGTTCGCCGTCGGCGCCCGCGTACGACTTCGTCAGGCCGACAGTCTCCAGCAGCAGTTCGCCGTCGGCCGGGCGGGTGTTCTCGGTGGCCGGAAGGGTGTTCATCGCCATGGCAGGTCCAAGCTGTGGGGTTGCGGGGTGCGGGCGGGACCGGGCTTTGGAGTACGGGTGGGGCCCGGGGTGCGGACGGAAGCCGGTCACAGGGAGTACCGAGTCTCGGCCAGCCGGTACAGCGGGCGCCAGAGGAAGCGGTTGAGGCAGACCACGTAGACGCTCATCACGACCACGCCGGCGATCAGTTGGGGATGGTCGCCCCGCTCCGTGGCGCGGGCGATGTAGGCGCCCAGGCCGGTGGCGGTGAGCGTGGTGCCGCCGAAGGTGACGACCTCGGCGACGATGGAGGCGTTCCAGGCGCCGCCGGAGGCGGTGATGCCGCCGGTGACGTAGGAGGGGAAGATGCCGGGGATGATCAGCCGCCGCCAGCGCTGCCGGCCTTTCACCCCGAGGTCGTCCATGGCCTCGCGCAGGTCGGTGGGGATCGCCATGGCGCCGGCGATGGTGTTGAAGAGGATGTACCACTGGGCGCCCAGCGCCATCAGGAAGATGCCGCCGATGTCTATGCTCAGGCCGGTTCTGATGAAGAACCACACCGCCAGCGGGAAGAGGAAGTTGGCCGGGAACGAGGCCAGCACCTGCACCACCGGCTGGGCGATCCTGGTCAGCCGGGGCGAGAAACCGATCTTCACGCCGATCGGCACCCACACCGCCGTGGCCACGACGACCAGGACGGCGACGCGGGCCAGGGTGGCGAGCCCGAGCAGCAGCGGTTCGCCGAACACGCCCAGGCCCGTACGGTCGTACAGATAGCGGCCGAGGTCGGCCAGTCCCCACACGATCAGTCCGCCCGCGACCAGGGCGAAGGCGATGTCCCCGGCACGCCGCCTGCCGCGCGGCACCACCAGCGGCCGGTCGTCGGTGCCGAAGACGCGCCCGGCCCGGCTCAGCGCCCGGCCGGCCGGACGCAGCAGGCGGCCGACGAGCCGCGGCCAGTCGGAGCGGCGCAGGAAGTCCAGGACGACCGACCTCTGCACCTCGCTGGCCTCGGACTGCTCGATCTTGAACTTCTCCGCCCAGGCGGTCAGCGGCCGCCAGAACAGGAAGTTCACCCCGATCACCATGACGGCCATGGTGAGGATGGCGCAGCCGACCTTGGCCAGGTCGCCGTCGGCGATCGCGGCCCCGGCGTAGGAGCCGACCCCGGGCAGGGCGTAGTCGGTGTGGCCGAGGGTCACCGCTTCGGAGGCGACGAGGAAGAACCAGCCGCCGCCGAAGCTCATCATGCCGTTCCAGACCAGGCCGATCATTCCGGCGGGCAGCTCCACCTTCCAGAACCGCATCCACCGGGTGAAGCCGAACGACCTTGACAGCTCGTCCAGTTCGCGTGGCAGCGAGGTGAGGGAGTGGTAGAAGCCGAACGTCATGTTCCACGCCTGGGAGGTGAAGATGGCGAAGATCGCGGCGCACTCCAGGCCGAGCATCGAGCCCGGGAACACGGCGACGAACCCGGTCACCGCCACCGTCAGGAACGCCAGCACCGGTACGGACTGCAGGATGTCCAGCGCCGGGACCAGGATCCGTTCCAGACGGCGGCTCTTGGCGGCGGCGTAGGCGTAGACGAAGGTGAACGCCGTGGACAGGACCAGGGCGACGAACATGCGCAGCAGCGAGCGGGCGGCGTCGTAGGGCAGTTGGCCGACGCCGGTGTCCACCTTCGCCGACTGGCTGGTGGAGAACGAGACCGTGATCCCTTTCCCCACCCGCAGGGTGAGGTACAGCAGCACCACCACCGCGGCGGCGACGACCAGGTCCACCCAGGTCATCCGGGTGAGGCCGCCGGCGAACCGGGCGGGGAGCGACGTCCGCGACCGCGAGGCGGGCGCACTCGTACGGAACGACATCACAGGCACCTCCAAACCGCGCTCCGCCCGGACTGCGGCACATGGGTGCCCTGGTGCGAGCGCACCGCGACGCGGTGGAGCTCGCCCAGGGCCGGCATGACAGGGTACGGCGAGAAAGCGGCGAAAAGAGAAGAAGAGGAGAAGAGGCAAAGAAGGAGGAGGAAAGAGAAGCGAAAGAAGAAAGCGGACGACCGGGGCGACGGTCAGAGACTGCCGGAGAGGCCGCTCGGACTGGGTGGGTCGATGTCCACGAGTGCCTCCGTTCAGCCATGCGGTTCCGTCGGGGAGCACGGGCCTCGCGCACGGCGCGACAGGCGGGTGCCGACAGGAAGTGTGCCGCTTATTGCGTCGATACGCAAATAGAGCGGCCCCGGCGGTCGAGAACCCCGGGGCCAGGTGTCAGGCGTCGCGGCGGCGCACCGCCCACCAGCCGGCCAGCAGCGCGGCCGCCGCCCACAGCGCCGTCACCGCGAGCCCCGTCCAGGGGCCGAGGCCACCCGCCGCCTCTTGGTGCAGGACCTGCTGTCCGGCCCGGTCGGGCAGATAGCGGGAGGCGCCCTCGGCGATGTCCCCGATCACGAAGGACACGATCAGGATGAACGGGATGAGCAGGCTGAGCACAGCGACGGCGCTGCGCAGCAGCAAGGTGAGTCCCGCGGCGAACAGGGCCATCAGGGCGAGGTAGATCCCGGCGCCGACACAGGCCCGCAGTGCTCCCGGCGAGCCGAGGCCGATGGCGTACTCCCCCAGGAACGCCTGGCCCACGAGGAAGGTGGTGAATGCGGTCACGAGCCCCACGACGAGGGCGGCGGCGCCCACGACCGCCGCCTTGGCCGCGCAGAGCAGGCCCCGGCGCGGCACGGCCGACAGGGAGATCCGCAGGGCGCCGCCCGCGTACTCGGACGAGACGGCGGTGGCCCCGAAGGCGATGGCAGCGATCTGCGCGAAGTTGATCGCGTAGAAGGCTCCGAAGAGAAGGTCCTCGGCACCGTCCGCCTCCGCCCGGCCGACGGTGGAGTAGGCGAGCAGGGTGATGGCCAGGGTGGCGGCGAAGACCGCGACGAGCGAGCCGAAGCTCGCCCGGACCGACCGGATCTTGATCCACTCGGAGTGGAGAACGGCGGTGACGGACATGGTCACACCTCCTGCGGGGTGGTCGGGGACGCGGCGGCCGCGGCGGCGAACTCGGCCTCGCCGGTCGTGAGGGCGAGATAGGCCTGCTCCAGGGAGGCCCGTTCGTCGGTGAGTTCGAGGATCGGGATGCCTTCGCGGGCGGCGACGGCTCCGACCTGCTCGGCTCTGGCGCCGTCGACCACCAGCGGGCCGCCGTCGCCGTCCGCCACTGTGTATCCCTCGGCCAGCAGCACGGCCCGCAGCCGGGCGGGGGCGCCGGAGCGCACCCGGACGCGCGGGTGGCTGTGCTGTTCGATGAAGTCCTCCATGGTGGTGTCGGCGAGGAGCCGGCCCCGGCCGAGCACGACGAGGTGGTCGGCGAAGGCCGCGGTCTCGTTCATCAGGTGGCTGGAGACCAGGACCGTGCGGCCTTCCCGGGCCAGCCGGCGCAGCAACTCGCGGATCCAGACGATCCCTTCCGGGTCGAGACCGTTGGCGGGTTCGTCCAGCATGAGGACGGGCGGGTCGCCGAGGAGCGCGGCGGCGACGCCGAGGCGCTGACGCATGCCGAGGGAGAAGGTGCGGATGCGGCGGCGTGCCACCGTGACGAGACCGGTTTCCTCGAGCACCTCGTCCACGCGACGGGCCGGGATGCGGTTGCTGACGGCGAGGAAGCGCAGCTGGTCGCGGGCGGTACGGGAACCGTGGGCCGCCTGCGCGTCCAGCAACGCGCCGACGGTGCGCAGGGGTTCACTCAGGGCCGTGTAGGGACGGCCGCCCACGGTGGCGGAGCCGGCGGTGGGCCGGTCGAGGCCGAGGACGAGCCGCATGGTGGTGGACTTGCCGGCGCCGTTGGGGCCGAGGAACCCGGTGACCCGGCCCGGCTCGATGGTGCACGTCAGACGGTCGACGGCCCGGGTGCCGCCGTACTCCTTGGTGAGGTCCTGCACGTGGATGCTGGTCATGGCTTCAGCCTGGCCGGACGAGCGGGGACCGGACCTCCCCCGCCGGAGGAGACCGCCTCCCCCGTGCGAGGGAGCCGCCGGTGCCGTCCGCTCTGCCAGGATGACGGCATGCTCGGCCTGCTGTCGCCGCTGACACGTGCGGTCACCTACACCCGCTGGCTCCACCTGCTGGTGGGGTCGATCGTGCCGTTCGTCTGCGCCATGGTCTATCCCGGCCTGGTCGCTCCGACGCCCGGCGACTGGGCACTGATCGCGCTCCTTCCCGTCCCGCTGGTCCTGGCCGCGGCCATGGTGCCCTCGATGCGCCGTGCGGAGGGGCTCCAGGCGCGGCTGATGCTGTTCCCCGGGCCGCACGCGAGGGTGCGGAGCGACGAGGATCCGGAGGTTTCCGCAGCGCCGTCCACCTCGTGGACCGACCGGGCCAGAACGGGTGCCTGGATGGTGCTGCGCATGGAGGCGGGACTCGCGGTCGCGCTGGTGTCGGGCCAGTTGATGGCACTCTCACTCTCGCTCGTCGGGGGAGCCGCCGGGGATCCCAGCGTCGCCGACCCTCTCCTTCAGGTTCCCGGGTCCGGCTGGTGGTGCGCCCTCCTCGTCCCGGTGCCCGTGCTGGTGCTGCTCGCGGTGGCCGCCGTGGCGGGCGCCCTCATGGCCCAGGCCGCCCGCCGCCTGCTCGGGCCGTCGGTCAGGGAGCGTCTGTCGGAGCTGGAGCAGCGCACCGAGCGGCTGCTGGAACGCAACCGGATCGCACAGGAGTTGCACGACTCCCTCGGCCACGCGCTGACGCTGGCCGTGGTCCAGGCGGGTGCCGCCCGGGCGGCCGCCGACCCGGAGTTCACCGACCGGGCGCTGGAGGCCATCGAGGAGACCGGCCGGGCCGCGCTGGAGGACCTGGAGCAGGTTCTGCTCATGCTGCGGGACACGGGACGGCCTGCCGGCCCCCGTCCCGCCCTCGGTGAGGCGGACCGGTTGCTGGAATCCGCGCGGTCCTCGGGCGCGCGGGTCGACGCCGAGGTGACCGGGCCGTTGGAGGACGTGCCCGGGCCGGTCTCCCGCGAGGGCTACCGGATGCTCCAGGAGGCGCTCACCAACGTGCTGCGGCACGCGGGGCCCGTCCACGTCCGCGTACGCATCGCCGTGGAGCAGGCACGGCTGCGGCTGGAGGTGCGCAATCCGCTGACCGGGGCGGCCTCGGCGGCCGGCGCGGGTGGCGGCCGCGGGCTGCGCGGGATCCGGGAGCGGGCGGCGTTGCTGGGCGGCGAGGCCAAGGCGGGGCAGGACGACGGCTGGTGGCTGGTGCGCGTCGACCTGCCACTGCGGTGATCTACGCTGGCCGGATGCCGATCACCGTTCTCCTCGTCGACGACGAACCGCTCGTACGGGCGGGCCTGCGCGCCGTGCTGGAGGCGCAGCCGGACATCGAGGTGGTGGGCGAGGCGGCCGACGGTGCCGCCGTGATCCCGCTGGTGCGGCAACTGCGCCCCGATGTCGTGGCCATGGACGTACGGATGCCGCTGATGGACGGCATCGAGGCCACCCGGGCCGTGCTGCGCACGGAGCCGGACCCGCCGAAGATCGTGGTGGTGACGACCTTCGAGAACGACGAGTACGTGTACGGGGCGCTGCGCGCGGGCGCCGACGGCTTCCTGCTCAAGCGGGCCCGGCCGGCGGAGATCGTGCACGCGGTACGGCTGGTGGCCGCGGGCGACTCCCTGCTGTTCCCGGCGGCGCTGCGGGAGTTGGCCACCCGGTACGGCGAGGACCACGGCAACACCGCGGCCCGGACGGCCATGGAGCGGGCCGCGCTGACCGAGCGGGAGGGGCAGGTACTGCGCCTCATGGCGCGCGGCCTGTCGAACGCGGAGATCGCCGGGCGCCTGGTGGTGGGCACCGAGACCGTCAAGTCCCACGTGAGTTCCCTGCTGGCCAAACTCGGCGCCCGCGACCGCACCCAGGCGGTCATCGCGGCGTACGAATCCGGTTTCGTCGCCCCGGGCTGAGCCTCGGGGCGAGCGGGTGGTCCCGCGCCTCGCCGCGTTCGCGGAGCCTCGTCCTGCTCCTGGCGGCGAAGCGCGGGACACCGGCGGTCACGGGGTCAGGTAGGCCTCCACTTCGCTGAACTGGCCTGCCGGCCAGCCGGTGTTGGCGCTGACGGTCAGGCGGAGCCAGCGGAGGTTGGTGTTGCCCGGCAGGGACACGGCGGCCGTGTTGCCGGTGGCCGGGTCGAAGCGGTAGCCCTGGGAGCCGACGACGGTGGAGTAGGACGAGCCGTCGGTGCTGCCCTGCACGGTGATGGTCTGGGTGCGAGCGCCCCAGGCCGACGACGGCGGCAGCTTCAGCACCAGTCGGCGTACGGCCTGGTTCGATCCCAGGTCGACCGTCAGGGACTGCGGGAAGGCGTTGTTGGTGGACTCCCAGTAGGTGTTGGCGTTCCCGTCCACCGCGTTGCCCGGGGTGTAGACGTCCTGGGAGCCGGTGGCGGTGGCCGGGCGGCCCTTGGCGAGGTTGCGGCCCGGGTCGGGGTCGGGGTTGCCCTGGCCGGGCTGCGGCCAGGTCGAGCAGTCCGACCAGGTGGAGGTCCAGCCGGAGTTGCCGCCGCCGTCGGTCAGCGTGAAGCTGCCCGAGTTGGCCGGGTAGGGGCAGTTGTAGATGCCCGCGGCGCCCACGCCGGTGGCGGTGACGCCCCGGAAGGTCGCCGCGCCCTGTGCCTCGGCCTGGACGACGACCGTGCCGGTGTTCTTCACGGTCGCGCCGTCGACGGTGACGCCCTTGACCGGGTGGCCGTAACCTCCGCCCGACACGAACTCGAAGGCGCTGTACGGGCTGTCGGTGATCGTGGTGTTGGTGATGCGGACGGTGGCGTTGATCGCGCTGTCGTAGGAGTCGATGCGCAGCGCGCCCATCGGATGGTTCCAGTTGGGGTTCATCGCGCCGGCGCGCACCAGCGTGTTGCGGTCCACGGTGATGGTGCCGGCCAGTGGCGAGAAGGGGTCGAGGAACTTCTGGTTGGAGATCGCGATGCCGCTGCCGAGGGCGTTGGTGTCGGAGATCAGGTTGTCCTTCACCGTGATGTCCGTGCCGCCGTAGATCGCGATGCCGTTGGCGAGGTTCGGCTGCGAGATGGTGTTGTTCTCGAAGCTGCTGTTGGTGTCCGGCCCGTACAGCGACCACATGGCGAGCGAGTCGTCGCCCTGGTTGCGCAGGAAGTTGTTGCGGACCTTCACGCCCTTGGCGGTGCCGTTGAGATTGAGGCCGTCGGCGGTGGTGTCGAGGATGCGGCTGTTCTCGACGACGAGGTTGTCGTTGTTGCCGGTCAGCCACAGGCCGACCTTCAGGTGCTGGAGCCACATGCCGGAGACGGAGGAGTTCGGTCCGAGTGAGCCGTTGACGAAGTTGTCGGGGCTGGAGTCGACGCGCTCGGTGACCTCGCCGATGACCGCGAAGTCCTTGATGCGCACGTTCCCCGAGGAGTTGGACTGGTCGATGAAACGGGAGGTGTGCACGACCGAGTACCAGCTGCCCGCGCCCTGGAGGGTGACGTTCTGGACGCCGCCGAGGGAGGAGGTGAGCCGGTAGTCGCCCGGCGGGATCCACACCACGCCGCCCTGTGCGGCGGAGATGGCGTCCCGGAAGGCCTGGGTGGAGTCGCCCTGGCCGCTGGGGTCGGCGCCCTTGGAGGTGACGGAGACCGATCCGGCGGGCTGGGAGGCGGCCCCGGCGACCTGCTCGAAGTCGGCGACGTCCACGGTGACCTGGACGTTGGCGGCCTCGACGGCGACCTTGTCGCCGGGCTGGACGTTCTGCCCCAGCAGCAGCCGGGCGTTGTCGTAGAAGTGGTGCGTCCTGGCGCCGGCGATCCAGCCGGTGTCGACGTAGGAGTACTTCGAGGTGACCGCGAGCGTCTTGGTCAGCTTCGTGCCGTTGACGTACACGTTGAGCGTGCCGGACTGGCCGTCGGGGACGCTGTAGGAGACGTTCACGGCGTTGGCGGCCCGCGGCACGGTGAACTCCACGCGCTGCCCGGTGGCCAGCCGGACGGCCTGGCGTCCGGAGGCCTCGGAGGCCAGGGTGCCCTGGGTGTGGTCCGGCCCGATCCTGGTCCCGCTTGTGGTGGCGGACTCGGCTTCGACCGAGGTGAAGGGGAGGGTGGCGCCGGCCGCGGCGTGGGCGGCGGGTGCGCCGAGGGTGACGAGCATGCCGGCGGCGAGGGCGACGCTCGCCCCGATGGCCGGCAGGCGCCGGGCTGATCCGGCCCTGGTATTCGCATGCATGTGCTAATCCCTTCTAGGACGGTTTAGCTCGATCGTGTGGTGGTCGGCTTCCGGGCTTGTGGTGCGCTGGGCCGGTCGGGGAAGCGTTGCCGTGCGATCTGGGACGCCGGGTGCGGTGCCAGCGTGCGGGGCCCCTGCTCCACCAGCGAGATGGTTCAGGGCCTCCCCGTCGCCTCTGGCCGCTCCCACAGGCCAGGTCGTGAGGGACTCCGCCCCCCGGCTCGGACCACGGACACGATCCGTGTCGCCGCCCGGGACGCGAAAGCGGACGACCAGTGCGCCCAAAACCGTTCGGGGCGCGCGGCTGACGGAACTCACTCCCGCTCAGTCCACAGGGACGGTACGGGGATAGCGCGGTACTTCCCCAGCGGGTCGGCGGCTCCGGCTGCGCGGGCTCAGGCGCGCAGCCAGGCCGCCGTGTCCTGCGGGAGACGGCCGTTCTCGTCCAAGGGGCCGCTGCTCAGCAGGAGTTCTGTGTGTCCGGGGAGTTCGGCGGGCGTGGCGGCGAGGTTGACGACACAGGTCGTACCCGCCGCGCGGGTGAAGGCGAGGACACCTTCGGGGGCGGGCAGCCAGGTCAGGGGTGCGTCACCGAAGGCCGGGCGGAGGCGGATCGCCTCGCGGTAGAGGGTGAGCATCGAGGAGGGATCGCGCTGCTGCCGGTCGACGGCGTACGCGGGCCAGTCGGCGGGCTGCGGCAGCCACGGTTCCTCGTGGGAGCCGAAGCCGGCGTACGGCGCGTCGGCCGCCCATGGCAGCGGGACCCGGCAGCCGTCGCGGCCGGGGTCGGTGCCGCCGGAGCGGAAGTGCATCGGGTCCTCGACGCGGTCGAGGGGGATGTCGGCCTCGGGCAGGCCGAGTTCCTCGCCCTGGTACACGTAGACGGCGCCGGGCAGGGCGAGGGACAGCAGGGCGGCCGCGCGGGCCCTGCGGGCGCCGAGGGACAGGTCGGTGGGGGTGCCGAAGGCCTTGGTGGCGAAGTCGAAGCCGGTGTCGGCACGGCCGTAGCGGGTGACCGTGCGGGTGACGTCGTGGTTGCACAGCACCCAGGTGGCGGGTGCCCCCACGGGGGCGTGTTCGGCGAGCGTGGTGTCGATCGAGTCCCGCAGCCGTCCCGCGTCCCAGGGACAGGACAGGAAGGAGAAGTTGAAGGCCGTGTGGAGTTCGTCGGGGCGCAGGTAGCGGGCGAAACGCTCCGGGTCGGGCAGCCACACCTCGCCGACGAAGACGCCGTCGTGGGCGTCGGCCACGGCGCGCCAGGAGCGGTAGATGTCGTGGAGTTCGTCGCGGTCGACGAACGGGTGGGGATCGCGGCCCTCGACGAAGTCCGGCAGCGCGGGGTCCTTGGCGAGCAGGGCGGCCGAGTCGATGCGGACGCCCGCGACGCCCCGCTCGAACCAGAAGCGAAGGATGTCCTCGTGCTCCTGGCGGACCGCCGGATGGGCCCAGTTGAGGTCGGGCTGCTCGGGTGTGAACAGGTGCAGGTACCAGTCGCCGTCGGGCAGCCGGGTCCACACCGGTTCGGTGGAGCCGGCGAACTGGGACGGCCAGTCGCTGGGCGGCAGTTCGCCGCGCTCGCCGCGCCCCACGCGGAAGTGGAACAGTTCGCGCTCCGGGCTGCCCGGCGGCGTGGCGAGCGCGGCGCGGAACCACGGGTGCTGGTCGGAGACGTGGTTCGGTACGACGTCGACGATGGTGCGGATGCCCAGTTCCCGGGCCTCCGAGATCAGCTTCTCCGCCTCGGCGAGGGTTCCGAAGGCCGGGTCGATGGCCCGGTAGTCGGCGACGTCGTAGCCGCCGTCCTTCATCGGCGACAGGTACCACGGGTTGAACCACAGGGCGTCGACGCCGAGTTCGGCGAGGTACGGGAGCTTCGCGCGGACTCCGGCGAGGTCGCCGGTGCCGTCCCCGTCGCCGTCCGCGAAACTGCGCACGTAGATCTGGTAGATGACGGCGGAGCGCCACCAGTCGGTCTGCTTCCGGGCATGGGTGGGCTGTCCCACAGTGCGTGCCTTTCTGTCGAGGGGCCGTGTCAGCCCTTGGTGCTGCCGGCGCTGATCCCGGCGATGATGTGCCGCTGGAAGACGAGGAACAGGGCGACCATCGGAATGCTGGCGATCACCATCGCGGCGACCAGCACGGTCAGTTGGATGTTCTGCGACAGCTGGACGAGGGCCACGCTGATCGGCTGCTTGTCGGTGTCGGAGAAGACCATCAGCGGCCAGAGGAAGTCCTGCCACACGGCGACCAGCGCGAAGATCGAGACTACGCCGAGGACCGGCCGGGACATGGGCAGCACCACCGACCACAGGATGCGCAGCCGTCCGGCGCCGTCGATCTCGGCGGCCTCCAGCACGTCCCGTGGGAGCTGGTCGAAGAACCGTTTGAGGAGGTAGAGGTTGAAGGCGTTGGCGACGGCCGGCAGCCAGATCGCGAGGGGGTCGTTGAGCAGGCTCGTGTGGATCAGCGGCAGGTCGGCGACCGTCAGGTACTTCGGTACGACCAGGGCCTGGGCCGGGACCATCAGGGTGGCCAGGATGCCGCCGAGGACCACGTTGCCGAAGGCGGGTCTCAGCTTGGACAGGGCGTAGGCGGCGGCCGTGCAGAACACCAGCTGGAACGCCCAGGCACCGGCGGCCTGCACCACCGTGTTCCAGAGGTGCTGCGGGAGCTGCATCAGGTCCCAGGCGTCGGTGAAGCCGTCGACGTGCCAGCGCTTCGGCAGCAGGGTGGGCGGGGTCTGCGCGACCTCGTCCGGCGACTTCATCGCGCCGGTCGCCATCCAGTAGACCGGGAAGAGGAAGGCGAGCGCGAAGAGCAGGACGACACCGGTGAACACGGTCCAGTAGACGGCCTTCCCGCGCGGGCGGGCCAGGACGGCGGGAGAGACGAGGGTCCGGGTGCTCATGCGTCCCCCTCGGAGCGGGTGAGCCGCAGGTAGACGGCGGAGAACGCGCCGAGCAGGACCAGGAGCATCACGCTGAGCGCGCAGGCCCCGCCGAAGTCGTTGTAGAGGAAGGCGTACTTGTAGATCAGGTAGAGGACGGTGACCGTCGCGTTCTCCGGGCCGCCGCCCGTGATGACGAACGGCTCGGTGAACACCTGCATGGTGGCGATGACCTGAAGGAGCATCAGCATCAGGATGACGAATCTGGTCTGCGGGATCGTCACGTGCCGGACGCGCTGGAGGAGGTTCGCGCCGTCCAGTTCGGCGGCCTCGTACAGCTCGCCGGGGATGGACTGGAGCGCGGCCAGGTAGATCAGGACGGTGCCGCCCATGTTGGCCCAGGTCGCCACGATCACCAGGGAGACCAGGGCGGTGTCGGCGCCGTTGGTCCAGTTCGAGGTGGGCAGGTTCAGGAAGCGCAGCGCTTCGTTGGCGAGTCCGGCGCCGGGGTCGTAGAACCACTTCCACAGCAGGGCGCTCACCACCGGCGGGATCATCACCGGCAGATAGACCACGACCCGGAAGAAGGCCTTGGTGTGGCGGAGTTCGTTGAGGACGAGGGCGAGGACGAACGGGACGGCGAAGCCGATGAGCAGGGCCAGCAGCGTGAAGGTGAGCGTGTTGCGCCAGGCCGCCGCGAACTCCGGGTCGTGCAGGACACGGGTGAAGTTCGCGGTGCCGACCCACTCGGGCTCGGAGCCCGGCGTGTACTTCTGGAAGGCGATCACGACCGCGCGGATCGCCGGGTACCAGGAGAACAGGGCGAAGCAGACCAGGCCGCCGAGGAGGAATCCGTAGGCGTGGAGCTGGTCGCGCAGTCGCCGCCGCCCACGGCCCCCTGCCGGGGGCGGTGCCGGGAGGGGGCGTACGGCGACCGCCGGGGCGGATCGCCGCGCTGCCGTCTTCGTCATCGCCGTCAGCTCCGGGCCAGGATGCTGTCGATCTTGCCGGAGGCGTCCTTGAGGAGTTGGTCGATGTTCGCGTCCTTCTTGGTGAGGACGGCGGAGACCACGCCGTCGAGGACGGAGTAGATCTGCTGGGCGTTCGGCGGCTCGATCTTCAGCTGGATGTTCTTGTTGCCGTCGAGGAAGGCCTGGTAGTTCTCCACCGGGACGTTGGCGTTGGCCTTCTTGACCTCCTGGTCCTTGGCGTCGGCGGCGCCGGTGAACAGGCGCGGCTCGGGCAGGCCGACCGGGCCGTCGTTCTTCTTGGCGCGGGCGTAGTCACCGAGGAAGCCGGCGCCCGGGGTGAGGAACATGTGGTCGAGCCACTTGAGGCCGGCGCGGATCTGGTCGGGCGTGGCCTTCTTTTTGAACATGTAGCCGTCGCCGCCGATGAGCGTGCCCTTGCCGCCCGGCATGGGAGCGAGGGCCAGGTCCTTGTAGTTGCCGCCCTTCTCCTTGACCAGGATCGGGATGTTGTCGGGCGCGGAGAGGTACATGCCGAGCTTGCCCGAACCCATCATCTGCTGCACGTCGTTGATGACGAGGAGCTGCTTGCTGCCCATCGAGTCGTCGGTCCAGCGCATGTCGTGCAGGTTCTGCAGCACGGCGTGGCCCTCGGGGGTGTCGACGGTGGCCTTCTTGCCGTCGGCGTCGACGACGTCGCCGCCCTGCGAGTACAGCTCGGCGGTGAAGTGCCAGCCGCCCTGGTTCTGGGCGCTGTAGTCGGCGTAGCCGACGGTGCCCCCGCCGAGCGCGGCGATCTTCTTGGCGGCGGCGCGGACCTCCTCCCAGGTGGCCGGCGGCTTGTCGGGGTCGAGGCCCGCCTTCTCGAAGAGCTTGCGGTTGTAGATCAGGCCCATCGAGTAGCCGGTGCGCGGGATGCCGTAGATCTTCCCGTCGACGGTGTAGATGTCGCGCAGCTGCTGCTGGATGGTGTCGTAGCTCTTCAGCTCCTTGACGTACGGGGTGAGGTCGGCGGCCTGGTTGATGTCCACGACGTGCTTGGCGTCCGTGAAGTAGGTGTAGAAGACGTCCTCCATCTGGCCGCCGGCCAGCTTGGCGTCGAACGTCTTCGGGTCCTGGCAGGGGAAGGCGTCGTGCGCGACAACGTCGATGTCCGGGTTCCGCTTCTCGAAGGAGGCGATGTCCTCCTCGAAGAACTTCCGGTCGACCTTGGCGCTCTTGGGCGGCTCGCAGTTGACGGTGATGCGGGTCTTGCGGCCGGACGACTCGTCGTTGGACGACCCGCAGGCCGTGGCGACGAGGGCAAGGGAGGAACAGACGCCGATCGCCACAAAGGTGCGGCGGAAGCCGGTGCTTGACATCGGTGGACCCCTCTGGACAGGAGCTGTGGGCGCCGCACACTCAAGCACCGGCGACAACGGTCCGCAAGATGTCACGCAGAATCTGTAATTATTTGACAACAGGGAGGATCTACTGGATCTCAGGCACGCGGTGCTTGCGCGGTCGAGCCGCGGACCACCAGTTCCGGCTCGAACAGCAGCTCGTCGGCCGGTACGGAGGTGCCGCCGATCTGCGCGTTGAGCAGCTCGACCGCGGCCTTGCCCATCGACTCGATGGGCTGGCGCACCGTGGTGAGCGGCGGTTCCGTGCAGTTCATCAGCGCGGAGTCGTCGTAGCCCACGACGGAGATCTGGTCCGGCACGTCGAGCCCCTTGCGCCGGGCGGCCCGTACGACGCCGAGCGCGAGCGGGTCGCTGGCGCAGATGAAGCCGGTGACCCCGCGGTCGATCAGCTTGGCCCCGGCCGCGTGGCCACCCTCGATGGAGAAGATCGCCCGGGCCACGTACTCCTCGGGCAGCTCGCCCGCGAGGGCGCGGGCCGCGGCCAGCTTCCGCGCCGACGGCATATGGTCGCCCGGCCCGAGCACCAGGCCGATCCGCTCGTGCCCGAGGGAGGCGAGATGGCGCCAGGCCTGCTCCACGGCGACCGCGTCGTCGCAGGACACCGCGGGGAACCCGAGGTCCTCGATGGCCGCGTTGACCAGCACCACGGGGATGTTGCGGTCGGCGAGCCGCCGGTAGTGGTCGTGCGGCGCGTCCGCCTGTGCGTACAGCCCGCCGGCGAACACGACACCGGAGACCTGCTGTTGCAGCAGCAGCTCCACGTAGTCCGCCTCGGAGACCCCGCCCTTGGTCTGGGTGCACAGCACCGGGGTGAGCCCGAGTTGCGCCAGCGCGCCGCCGATGGCCTCGGCGAAGGCCGGGAAGATCGGGTTCTGCAGCTCGGGCAGGACCAGGCCCACCAGCCGGGCCCGCTCGCCGCGCAACTGCGTGGGCCGCTCGTACCCGAGCACGTCCAGCGCGGAGAGCACCGCCTGCCGGGTGGCGTCGGACACTCCGGGCTTCCCGTTGAGCACCCGGCTGACCGTGGCCTCACTGACCCCGACCTTCTTCGCCACTTCCGCAAGTCGTCGCGTCATGCACGCAAGCCTAGCGCAAGAAACGCAAACAGCTTGCGTAAAGGCAGACCGACCGCTGCCCTGCTAGTGCAGCACTAGATCCTGCTCCCCGTCGCCGTGTCCGAGGACAGGCGCTGGGCGACGTAGATCGGGAGGACGGACAGGAGCACCAGTACGGCCGCCACGACGTTCACCACGGGGGCCTGCTGGGGTCTGGTCATGTTGTTGAAGATCCAGATGGGCAGGGTCTCGACGCCGGGTCCGGCGGTGAAGGTGGTGACCACGACCTCGTCGAAGGACAGGGCGAAGGCGAGCAGGCCGCCGGCGAACAGGGCCGAGCGCACCAGGGGGAAGGTGACGTCGGCGAAGGCGCGGAAGGTGTTCGCGCCGAGGTCCATCGCCGCCTCCTCGTAGGAGCCGGAGGTGCGGCGGAGCCGGGCCACGACGTTGTTGAAGACGACGACGATGCAGAAGGTGGCGTGCCCGACGACCACGGTGAACAGGCCGAGGCCGACGCCGAGCGGCCGGAGCACCGTGGAGAAGGCGGAGTTCAGGGCGATGCCGGTGACGATGCCGGGCAGCGCGATCGGCAGGACGACCACGAAGGAGAGGGTGTCGCGGCCGAAGAAGCGGTGCCGGGCCACCGCGAAGGCGATGAGCGTGCCGAGGACCAGGGCGATCGCGGTGGCGCCCAGGCCCGCCTTCACCGAGACCCAGACGGCGTCGCGCGCTCCCGAGTTGCCCCAGGCCACCGACCACCAGTGCAGGGTCAGGCCGGGCGGCGGCCAACTGGCGCTGCGGTCCGGGTTGAGGGAGTTGACGAGGACCAGCAGGAGCGGGACGTAGATCACCGCGAAGCCGAAGGCTGCGGCGGCGCGCAGCGCGATACGCGCGCCACGGGAGAGCTGCATGACGTGGTACACCCCCTGGGAAGGCTGCCGAGGACGGTCAGAGGCTGCTGAGGGCGCCGGTGCGCCGCATCGCCAGCAGATAGAACACGATGACGACGACGGGGACCGTGCCGAGCGCGGCGGCCATGGGCAGGTTGAGTTCGATGTTGGAGTAGACGAGGTTGCCGATCAGCTGGGTCTTGCCGCCGACGATCTGCACGGTGATGTAGTCGCCCAGGCTGAGCGAGAAGGTGAAGACCGACCCGGCGGCGACCGCCGGCAGCACCATCGGCAGCACCACCGACCGGAAGGTGCGCCAGGGCCGCGCCCCGAGGTCGGCGGAGGCGTCGAGCAGGTTGGCCGGCAGCTGCTCCAGCGCGGTGTGGATCGGCAGGATCATGTACGGCAGCCAGAGGTAGGTCAGGGTGAGGAGGGCGGCCGGCAGGCCGAAACCGGGGCCGCTCAGCCCGAACGGCCTCAGCATCCAGTCCGCGAGCCCGCCCTGGGACAGGATCAGCCGCCAGGCGTACACCTTGACCAGGTAACTCGCCCACAGCGGCGTGAGGATGGCGACCACCAGCAAGGGGCGCCACCGGGGCCGGGCGACGCGCGCGGTGCAGAAGGCGAGCGGGAAGGCGATCACCGCGCACAGGCCGGTGACCGCCAGGGCCACGCCGACGCTGCGCAGGATCACCTGGTGGAAGACGGAAGTCGTCAGCAGGGCCCGGAAGTTGTCCACCGACCAGACCTTGACGACCTCCGAGGTGAAGGAGTTCGTCGTCCAGAAGGCGGAGAGGAACAGCACGGTCAGCGAGCCGAGGTACAGCACGGCCAGCCACAGCAGCGGTGCGGTCAGCAGCAGGGAGAGGCGCAGCCGGGGGCGACGGTGCAGCATCCCGGCCAGCCGCCGGACGGTGGCCCGGGAGCCTTGCCGTCCGGCGGCCTGGGCGGTGGCGGTCATGGTTCAGCCCTTGATCTCGGTCCAGGCCTGCACCCACTTGGCGTACGGGACGCACTTGACGTCCGTACGGCCGTCCAGGCACTGCGGGATCGGCGTGTTCCAGAAGGCGACGCGCTTCCAGTAGGCGGTGTCGGCCGCGTGGTAGGTGGCGCAGAAGTCCTTGTCGCTGGTCTGCTCGCAGGCCTTGGCGTTGGCGGGGGCCTCGCCGAAGTACTCGGCCACCTGGGCGTTGGCCTTCGGGGAGACGATCCAGTCCAGCCACTTGTAGGCGCAGTTGGGGTGCTTGGCCTTGGCGGAGATCATCCAGGTGTCGGACCAGCCGGTCGCGCCCTCCTTCGGCACGAACGCCTTGACCTTGGCGCCCTCGGAGGCGGCAAGGTTCACGATGACCTGCCAGGTGGTGCCGACCAGGGAGTCCCCGCTCTTGAAGGCGGAGACTTCCTTGAGGTAGTCGCCCCAGTACTCGCCGACGTCGGCGTTCTGCTTCTTCAGCAGGGCGACGGCGGCGTCGAACTGCTTCTGGTCGAGCGCGTACGGGTCCTTGATCTTCAACTCGGGCCTGGTGGCCTTGAGATACAGAGCGGCGTCGGCGATGTAGATGGGCGAGTCGTAGGCCGTGACGTGGCCCTTGTACTTCGCCGCGTCGTCGAAGACGGCCGACCAGGAGGTGGGCGCGGGCCGCACCTTCTCGGTGTTGTACATCAGCAGGTTGGCGCCGCGGCCGTGCGGGATGCCGTAGGCCTTGCCCTTGACGGAGTTCCAGGCCTGCATCTTCAGGTCGTCGAAGACGTCCTTGTAGTTCGGCACGAGGTCGGTGTTGACCGGGGCGGCGTCGCCGGAGGCGATCAGGCGCAGGGAGGCGTCGCCGGAGGCGGACACGGTGTCGTACTCCCCCGTCTTCATCAGCTTGACCATCTCGTCGGAGCTGGCCGCGACCTTGGAGTGGACCTGGCAGCCGGTCCGCTTCTCGAAGTCGCTGACCCAGTCGACCTTCGGGTCGTTGGAGCCGTCCTCGACGTAGCCGGCCCAGGCGATCACGTTGACCCGGCCCTCGGTCCTGCCGAGTCCGGACTGCGCCTTGAGGTCAGGAGGGTTGAGGCCGGTCGCGGAGTTGCCGCTCCCCGAGTCGGAGGAACCGCATGCGGTGGCGGCAAGCAACAGGGTGAGGGCGGCGGCCGTCTGGACGGTTCGGGTCAGGCGCACGACGTACTCCATGAGTGAGTGGGGGTGTGGTGCTCAGCGGGCGTCGGGGACCTGGACGGCGTGGCGGCGGTGCCATGCCAGCCGTACCCGGGTGCCGCGGTAGGCGGCGACGTCCTCGGCGGAGGTCTCCAGGTTCTGCTGGAGTGCGGTGAGGCGGCCGCCGGTGTCGAGGTCGACCAGGAAGCGGGTGGAGTCGCCCAGGTAGACGACCTCGGCGACGGTGCCCGTGGCGGTCGCCTGCTCGGGCTCGTCGGCGTCGGCGGACTCCTTCAGGACGCGGATCTTCTCCGGCCGGATGCTGTGCGTTCCGGGGGTGCCGAGGATCCGCCGGGCCGACTCGCCGTCGAGGAGGTTGGAACTGCCGACGAAGGACGCGACGAACGGGGTCGCCGGGCGTTCGTAGATCTCGGCGGGGGTGCCGACCTGTTCGACGCGGCCCTGGTGGAAGACGGCGATGCGGTCACTCATCGTCAGGGCCTCCTCCTGGTCGTGGGTGACGAACACGAAGGTGATGCCGACCTCCCGCTGGAGCGCCTTGAGTTCGACCTGCATCTGCTCGCGCAGCTTGAGGTCGAGGGCGCCGAGGGGTTCGTCAAGCAGCAGGACGCGGGGACGGCCGACCAGGGCGCGGGCGAGGGCGACGCGCTGGCGCTGGCCGCCGGAGAGTTCGGCCGGGCGGCGTCCGCCGTAGCCCTCCAGGCGCACCTCGGCGAGGGCCTTGCGGGCGCGGACGACCCGTTCGGCCTTGGGCACCTTGCGGATCTTCAGGGCGTAGGCGACGTTCTGCTCGACGGTCATGTGCGGGAAGAGGGCGTAGTCCTGGAAGACGGTGTGGACGTCCCGTTCGAAGGGGGCGAGGCCGGTGACCTCCTGCCCGGCGAGTTCCACGCGGCCCGCGTCCGGGGCCTCGAAGCCGGCGATCAGACGCAGGACCGTGGTCTTGCCCGAGCCGGAGGGGCCGAGCATCGAGAAGAACTCCCCGTCCCGGATCTCCAGGTCGACCCCGTCCACGGCGGTCGTCTCCCCGAACGTCCTGCGCAAGCCCTGCAGCCGGACGGCAACTCCCTTCATGCGGAACCTTTCTGACGCTCGTGAACGTTGAGCGGAAACCTATGAACTCATAGTTCAAAGCTCAAGACCGTCTCTGGGTAAAACTTGGGTCAACTGGCAAGGTGGTGGCCGTGAGGCAGCGACACGTCGAGAACGGGGCCGGGAGCCCACGCGGGACGGTGGACGCGGGTGAAGCCGGCCCCCGCAGAGTCGTCTTCGCGCCGGTGGAGAGCCGGGCACGGGTGGACGCGGTGGTGCGCAGGATCGGCGACGCCATCGAACTCGGGCTGCTCGCCGAGGGGGAGCAGCTGCCCGGCGAGTGCGAACTGGCCGGGCAGCTCGGTGTGTCCACGGTGACCCTGCGGGAGGCGCTGATGGCGCTGCGGCAGCAGGGTCTGGTCACCACCCGGCGGGGGCGCGGCGGCGGCAGCTTCGTCTCCCTGCCCGAACTTCCGGGCGAGGAACGGCTGAAGACCCGGCTGCGCGGCTGGAGCACGGAGGAGCTGCGCGACCTCAGCGACCACTGGGCCGCCCTGTCGGGCGCGGCGGCGGGCCTGGCGGCCGAGCGCACCGAGTCCGGTGATCTGGGCCCGCTCCTGCGTACCGTCGAGGAGTTGGCGGCGGCCGAGGACGCGGCGGCCCGCAGCCGGGTCTACGGCCGGTTCCATGTGGAACTGGCGGCGGCCGCGCAGTCCGCGCGGCTCACCCGGGAGCAGATCGCGCTCCAGACGGAGGTCGGTGCGCTGCTGTGCCTGGTGCTCGGCGACGACGAATATCGTGAAGAAGTCGCAGATCGTCATCGCGCCGTCGTCTCCGCCGTGCAGGATGGGGCCCGTGATCCGGCCCGTACGCTGGCGGAGCGGTGCGTCCAGGAGTCCGCGGCGCGACTCATCGCCGTGCGGCTGGGCCTCTGACGACGCGGCGTCCGGCCCTGTCCGCTGGAGGACGCCATGAGCATGAGCCGCGTAGGTGCCGGGGCGGCGACCGCGACCCGCGAGGCGTGCGCCGAGGAACGTGTCGCCGCGCGCGTGGGCCGCACGCTGGAGGCGGTCTTCGACGCGGTCGCCGAGATCCGCGCCGAGACGGCGGGTCTGCTGGCGCGGGTGGTCGCCGGGGGCCGCGCACCGGCGAGCGCCGACCTCGCCGCGCTGCGGCCGGGGCTGCATCTGCGGCTGGGCCGCGAGGAGCTGGTGTCGGGGGCCGGTTTCGTCGCGGCGCCGGGGCTGCTGGCCGACGTGCCGGCCTGGCTGGAGTGGTGGCAGTGCACCGCGCGGGGGGACGTGCGGCCGCTGCTGCTCGACCTGGATCCGCGGCAGTCGGCGTACTCGGACTACACCCACTGGGACTGGTTCGTCCTGCCCCGCGACACCGGGCTGCGGGCCGTCGCCGGGCCCTACGTCGACTACTTGTGCTCCGACGAGTACAGCCTGACCCTGTCCGCGCCGGTCCAGGTGGCGGGCCGTTTCGCGGGCGTGGCCGCGGCCGATGTCTATCTACGGCACTTCGAGGCGGCCGTACTGCCCCTGCTGCGCGAACTGCCCGGCCCCGCCCACCTGGTGAACGCCCGCGGCCGCGTGGCGGCCTCCACCGACCCGGCCCACCTGGCCGGCTCCCTGACCAGGGGCCCGGACTTCTCGGCGGTACTGGAACGGGGCCGCCCCAGAACCCACGACGGAAACCACCTGGTGCCGTGCCGGGGCGTACCCCTGATCCTGGTGATCAGGCCCTCGTGACCGGGCCGGGCCCACGGCGACAGGCGGCCGCGGCTGCCACCACCGGGAGCCACCACAGACCCCGCTGGGGCAGGGCTCAAAGTCGTCGGTCGCCCTCGTGGCCGGAGCGGCCCGGCGCCGTCGGCGACCTGAACGCCGACGGTGCCGGGTCAGCCCTCCGGGGCCGAGACCACGCTCAGGTGGCCGGCCGGACGGCGGGCCCGCCCCGTCCTGCGCCGCACGGGCGCGGGACGGCGGGCCTCGCGGAGGACCAGGGTGAGGCGGGTGTAGCCGAGGTCCTGGAGGGTCGCCGGGGTCTCCTCGATGATGCGGCACTCGGTGGCGCCCCAGCGCGGGTCCGGGTGCAGCAGGGGACGTACCGAACCGTCGGACACGACCGCCGTCTCGCCGACCGCGCGGAGCCAGTGCGGCAGCCCCTGCCGGTAGGCGGCCTCCATGATGGGGTCCTCGGCGATGTCCTGGAGGATGGCCTGAAGTCCGTGGTCGTGGCCGCTGCGCTCCACCGTGGCGGCGAAGTGCGCCAGCATCGGCAGGCACCAGCGGGACTCGTGCTCGCCGAGGACCGTGCCCGCGTCCGGGTGGAACAGCACGAACCGGAGGAAGTTGTCGCCCGGCATGGCCGTCGGGTGCGGGCCGACGCCACGGAAGAGTGACGTGAAAGCGCTGTTGGTCAGGACCACGTCCCAGGTGTGGTCGACGACGAGGGACGGGAAGGGGACGGCCTCCAGGAACGTGGTGTAGTCCCGGAGGTAGGCCTGCGCCTCGGAACGAACGGGGACGGCCCGCGGCGCCGGCCGCTGCCCTCCTGCCTGATGTGCCATCGGGAGGTCACCCCTCTTGCCTCTGCGGCCTTCACGCGGCGCCTTGATCCTGCTTCCCCTCCATGAGGCGTGTCAACTATCGTGGCATTCCATGCCGGTTGACGGCTGAAATTGGCCACAGTTGTGGCGAGACCTGGATGCGAGTTCGAACGACCGGTTAATCTCCGGGAAGTTCACGGCACCCCGCCTTTGTGAGAAGCCTGTGAGAGACGTAGGAGATCTGTCGGTGACGGATGGCATCGAGGATCCGGGCGCCACGGCCTCGGCCGTGCTGCCGGCCGTCGTCGCACGCGTCACCGCGCTGGCCGACCGGCTCGACGTGCCCCAGGCGGAGGTCTTCGACGTCGGCCGCCTGTCCGCGGCCTGCGGCGTGCCGGAGCCCGTGGTCAGAACCCTGCTGAGCGGCCGGTCCGCGGGCGAGCCGGACGTGCAGGCCCGCTTCCTGCAACGGCTCGACCTGCTGCGCCGCACCCGGCTCAAGCCCAACGGGCGCCGCTACACCCAGCAGGAGATCGCCGACGGCGCGGGCATGTCGCGCCAGCAGGCGGGCGCCCTCATCAACGGCGACCGGCGCCCCACCATGGAGCACTGCGACGCCATCCAGCGCTTCTTCCGGGTGCACGCCGGATTCCTCACCGCTGAGGACCCCGAGGCACTCGCGGGGGCCCTTCAGCACACCGAGCAGGAACTCCTCCAGCGGCTCGCCGACCGCGAGCGGGAGGCGGAGACGGCCGCCGACGACCCGCTGGAGCGGCTGCTCCAGGACCACGGCGTGCGCGGAATCGCCTGGCGGGCCGCGCAGCTGCCCACCGACCAGCACCGCGACAAGGTCGCCGAGTGGCTGGACATGCTTCTGGAGAGCGTCAAGCGGCCCGAGTAGTGATGCCGGGAAGAGGCGTGCCCATCGGCAGGGACATGCGCCGGCTGTGCGCCGATCCGGTCGGCGAGGTGACACTGCCGGCCCCGGCCCGGCCCGCCGACCCGTACGCCGCGCTGTGCGAGGCGATGAGCCGGCGCCGCGGGCGGCCCGTCCGCTTCCGTACGGCCGCCTTCCCTCCCGGAACCGTCGGCGGGCTGTGGCTCGACATGACGGATCAGGATCTGGTCCCCGTCGAGGAACGCACCGCCCTCGACCACCAGTTGGTGATCCTCGGCCACGAGCCGCGGCACCTGCGGGCCGGGCACCGCGGCCATCACGCGGACGGTGCCGGGGTCGCCACGCGTCTGCTCGGCGACGGCGCCGATCTCCAGGCGGCCGTCCGCCATGCCGCCGCGCGCAGCCGGTCCGCCCCTCGCCGAGGAGGAGGCGGCGAAGAGCTTCGGTCTGCTGCCGACCGGCAAGTTCCGCACGTGGCTGACGGGTTCATCCCTGCATGGGCCGGCGCGGCGCGACCATCCGGCCGGGCGGATCGAGGCGTCCCTCGGCTGCCTGGGGCGGCGGGTGGAGGGGGACGTCCCGAGCAGCAACCGGCCGTGCGGGCAAGATGTCCGGGACGCCCGGGGTTTGATTCGCCTGAGCTGAGTGGGCGAACCGGCGCGGAGCGCGAGGGCATTGTCAGTGGTGGGCGGCAAGCTGGAGGCCGCGCCACCGCCGTGCGGAGGCGCCGTGCGCCGTCCGGGCGACCGGGCGCGCGACCGTGTGACGCCGAAACCGGGGAGAGCGATCCATGCCCACCGCCGTACTGACCGACCACGAACGCACCGCCGTCCAGGCCTATCTCAGGCTCCTGCACACGGTTCGCGCCGCCTTCGACGGTCCTCCGGGCGGCGCCCGCCCACCGGTGGTCCCGCCCTCCGTGCTCGCCGAGGCGGAACAGGCGCTGGCCCGGGCGGGCCTGACGGGCAACGAGGAGGCGTTCTTCCGGCTTCTGCACAGCTGGTGCCCGGGGCCGTGACCCCTCAGGCGCGCGGGACCGTCACCGCGGTGACCACCAGACCCTGACTCACGGTCCAGCGCCCCTCGAAGTGGCCGAGGCGCAGTCCGTCGACCAGGGGGCCCGGGACGAGGAGCCGGGCGCGGAATTCGCCGCGCGGCGCCGGGCCCGCGGCGGTGCTCACCTCGACATCCGCCTCCTCGAACTCCAGCCACTTCCCGGTGAGCGGGAACCAGGCCTTGTAGACGGACTCCTTCGCGCTGAACAGCAGCCGGTCCCAGTGCACGCCGGGGTGCAGCGCGGCCAACCGCGCCAGACGCCGTTCCTCGACGGGCAGGGCGATGGTGGACAGCACGCCCTCGGGGAGCGGAGCGTGCGGTTCGGCGTCGATGCCGAGGGAGGCCAGGTCGGTGGCGCGGACCAGGGCGGCGGCGCGGTAGCCCTCGCAGTGGGTCATGCTGCCCGCCAGCCCCTCCGGCCAGCGCGGGGCGCCCCGCTCGCCGGGCAGCACGGGCCGCGGCGGCACGCCGAGCTTCTCCATGGCGACGCGGGCGCAGGCGCGCACGCCGGCGAACTCGCGCCGGCGCTTGCCGACCGCCCGCGCCACCACCGCCTGCTCCTCGGGGTGCAGCGGGGCCAGGTCGGTCTCGTCGTCGCCGTACGCCTCCACGGCCACCACCGAGCCCGGCAGCAACTCCTCGATCACCGGGTTCCGACCTCCAGGGGAAGAACGGGGCGCAGCCTGCCCGGGGGGTCCTTGCGCTTGCGCCACTCTCGGGGGTACCCGACCGACACCTCCTCGAAGCGAACACCCTCGTGGTGGGTGGTCCGCGGGATGTGGAGGTGGCCGTAGACCACGGCGGCCGCGCGGAATCTGCGGTGCCAGTCGGCGGTTCGCCGGGTGCCGCACCACATGGCGAACTCCGGGTACCACAGGACGTCCGTCGGGTGCCGGTGGAGCGGGTAGTGGTTGACGAGCACGGTCGGCAGGTCGCCGGGCAGTGCGGCGAGTCTGCGTTCGGTCTCGGCGACCCGGGCCGCGCACCAGGCCTCGCGGCTCGGATACGGGTCCGGATGCAGCAGGAACTCGTCCGAGCAGACCACGCCCGTGCCGTGCGCGTAGGCCAGTCCCTCGTCCTTGGTCGCGCAGCCGGCCGGCAGGAAGGAGTAGTCGTAGAGCAGGAACAGGGGTGCCACGGCCACCGGGCCGCCCGGCCCGTCCCAGACCGGGTAGGGGTCCTCGGGCGTCGTCACGCCCAGTTCGCGGCACAGCTCGACCAGGTGCTCGTAGCGGGCGACGCCACGCAGGGTGACGGTGTCGCGCGGATGGGTCCACAGCTCGTGGTTGCCGGGGACCCAGACCACCTTGCGGAACCGGCCCGCCAGTGTCTTGAGGGCCCAGCGGATGTCGGCGACGGTCTCCGCGACGTCGCCGGCCACGAGCAGCCAGTCGTCGTCCCGTTCCGGGGCCATCCGCTCGACCAGGGCGCGGTTCTCGCTGTAGCCGATGTGCAGGTCGCTGATGGCGAGCAGCTGCCCGGCCCCACCGGCCTTTCCCGTCACCTCTCGCCCCCTGTCGCCCACATCATGGGCACCACAAGAGCACATCCGGCGGCACGGAGACAAGCGCGGCCCGCGGCGGTCGTGGACGTTGCGCCACAGGGGGTCGGGCGGTGCCTCCGTGTGGCACGACCCGCTCTGCGGAAGTCGTATGATCACCCCAACACCGCCGCCTCAACTCCCTTTCGCGCAGGGCGGCTTGGTGCCCCTCCCTCCCCTCTGGCCGGGCTCGGCCCGCTTCGCCCTGCCCGCGACCCCCCGAAAGGCGGCCCGCATGGTCTCCGGCGTACGCGTCTGGCTCAACCGCACGTACGCGGAGAACGTCTTCTTCATGGATCAGCTGCGGAGAAATCCCGGCGACCGGACCGTCGAGATCCATGCCACGCACGGCGACGCCGACTCGCCCGTGCTGGCCGCCGCCGACACCGCGGAGCTCGAACCGGAGGGCCTGTCCCCCGCCGCCTACGTCGAGTACGCGCTGGACCAGTGCGCGCGGCGCGGCATCGACGTGTTCGTGCCGCGACTGAACCAGGCCGCGATCGTGACGCACCGCGCCGACTTCGCGGCCGCGGGCACCGCGCTGCTCGCGCCAACGCCGGAGGCGGTGGCCGTCTTCGCGGACAAGGCGACGGCGTACGAGGCGGCCCGGTCGATCGGCATACCGGTGCCGCCGTGGTGGCGGGTCCGCACGGCCGGCGAACTCGTGGCCGCCGTAACGGCGTTGGAAGAGTCCGGGCATCTGGCGTGCTTCAAGCCCGCGGCCGGTGCGGGCGGCGTCGGCTTCCGCGTCGTCACCCGCGCGCCCTTCTCACTGAGGCAGCTGAGCGGCTTCCCCGGCCCGCACGTCCCGCTGGACCTGGTCCTGCGGGCCCTGGAGCAGGCGGACGGTCCGGTGGACTGGCTGGTGATGCCCCGGCTGGAGCAGCCGGAGGTGTCGGTCGACTGCCTGACCGGGCCGGACAACCGGATCCGGCTGGCCGTGGGGCGCACCAAGAACGGCCGCCGCCGCGGCTTCACGCTGCACGAGCAGTGGCTGGAGCCCGCCCGGCGGATCGCGGAGGGCTTCGGGCTGCACTATCTGTCCAACATCCAGTTCCGGATGTACGACGACCGTCCGGTACTGCTGGACGTGAACCCGCGCCCGGCGGGCGGACTGCACCAGCTCGCACAGTGCGGGGTCAACGTCCCATGGGCCGCCGTGCAGTTGGCCCTCGGTGAAGATCCGGGGGTGGTGGCGCCGCCGTTCCTCGGGCAGGACTACACGGTGGTGTCGGGGCCGCGTCCGCTGCGGCCGGAGGCGATGGTCCGGCCGCGGAGCGAGATGCCCGCACAGGCGGCCGTGGCCCGCACGGGGGCCCCGGCGTAGCGACCCCTCCGGGATCGGTAGGGACCAATCACGGCGTCATGTCTTGACACCCGGATTGGTCCATACCAACTTGGTTGCGCACCTCCTGCACGGCCCGCCCTGCACCTCTCTGCACCTCTGTGCCTCCCGAACACCCCCCATATCTTCAGGGAGATAGCGTGCGCGACACACTGAGACGTCCCGGACGTCGGCTCCTCGCCCTGCTCGGCTCCGCGGTCCTGGCGCTCGCCGGGGCCATCGCCCTGCCGGGCACGGCCCACGCGGCCAACATCCTGAACAACCCCGGCTTCGAGTCGGGCGGCCTCTCCCCCTGGACCTGCACCGGCAACCTCGGTTCGGTGGTCTCCTCCCCCGTGCACGGCGGCTCCAAGGCCCTCGCCGGCGCGGTGACGTCGAGCGACAACGCCCAGTGCAGCCAGACCGTCCCGGTCCAGCCCAACACGACGTACAAGCTGAGCGGCTGGGTGCGCGGCTCCTACGTCTATCTCGGCGTCGACGGCGGCGCCTCGACCTGGACCTCGTCCCCGTCGGCGTACAGCCAGTTGTCGGTCTCCTTCACCACCGGCGCCGGCCAGACCAGCGCGACCGTGTACGTCCACGGCTGGTACGCGCAGGGCACCTACTACGCCGACGACATCAGCCTGGACGGCCCCGGCGGTGGTGGCGGCGACACCCAGGCGCCGACCGCGCCGACGGGCCTGACCTCCACCGGCAAGACGTCCTCCAGCGTGTCGCTGAAGTGGAACGCCGCCACGGACAACGTCGGCGTCACGGCGTACGACGTCTACAGCGGCGCCGGCCAGGTGCTGAGCGTCTCCGGTACGTCCGCCACGGTGAGCGGCCTGTCGTCGAGCACCTCCTACACCTTCACGGTCAAGGCGCGCGACGCCGCCGGGAACGTCTCCGGCGCCTCCAACTCCGTCACGGTCACCACCGACGCCGGCAGCGGCGGCGGTGGCGGCGGCTTCAAGCAGGCGGCTCCGTACCTGTACGAGGGTTGGGGCAGCCCGCCGAGCCCGACCTCGGTGATGAGCGCGACCGGCATCAAGTGGTTCACGATGGCGTTCGTGCTCGACTCGGGCGGCTGCACCCCGTCCTGGGACAGCCAGCGGCCGCTGACCGGCGGCGTCGACCAGACCGCCATCAACCAGATCCGCTCGGCAGGCGGTGACGTCGTCCCCTCCTTCGGCGGCTGGAGCGGCAGCAAGCTCGGGGCCAACTGCTCCTCCGCGAGCGCGCTCGCCGGGGCGATCCAGAAGGTGATCAACGCCTACGGCCTGAAGGCGGTCGACATGGACGTCGAGAACTCGGACGAGTTCGAGAACGAGGCCGTGCAGGCCAAGATCCTCACCGCGCTCAAGACGGTCAAGGCCAACAACCCCGGTCTCAAGACGATCGTCACCTTCGGCACCTCGACGACCGGCCCCACCTACTACGGCAACCGGCTCATCGAGCAGGCCAAGTCGCTGAACGCGGACATCGACGTCTTCACCATCATGCCGTTCGACTTCGGCGGCGGCGCGAACATGTACGGCAACACCGTGAACGCTGCCGAGGGCCTGAAGGCCAAGCTGAAGTCGACCTTCGGCTGGGACGACGCCACCGCCTACTCCCACATCGGCATCTCCGGCATGAACGGCCTGTCCGACCAGCAGGAGAACACGACCCCGGCGATCTGGACCCAGGTACGGGACTGGGCCAACGGCCACCACATCGCACGGCTCGCCTTCTGGTCGGTCAACCGCGACCGGCCCTGCCCGGGCGGCGGCGTGGCGGAGAACTGCTCCGGCATCAGCCAGAACAACTGGCAGTTCACCTCGATTACGGCGGGCTTCACCGGCTGAGCCCACAACCAGCCGCGCACCGCACGCCGTTGACGTCCCCCCGGGTCCCCGGACCTGAGGGGACGCCTTTCCCGGGCTTCTTCCGGGACCGCTTCCGGGACTTCGCCCGCAACTTCTTCCGGATTTTTTCCGCCGGGGGTGTATCAGGGCCCGGACCAGCGACTCTCAAGGGTGGGGGAACGGGGAAGACGGGGGACGTGGTCGGGGGACCACGGGGGAAACGGGGGACGGGGCGGTCGGTCGCCGTACGGGGGAGTGACCGGCCGCCCCGGCGGACTACCTGAGATACGCCAGGCCGGGATGTACGGCGAGGTAGCCGTCGACGAGCCGGCGGGCGACGTTCACGGAGTCGACCAGCGGGTGCAGCGCGAAGGCCTTCATCGCCGTCGCACGGGAGCCCGACCCCGCCGCGGCGAGCACCTCCCGCTCGACCGCCTTGACCGCGCAGACCAGCCCGGTCGCGTGCCCGGGCAGCGGGTCGACCGAGACCGGGTGGGCGCCGTTCGCGTCGACCAGGCAGGGCACCTCGACGACGGCCTCGGCGTCCAGCGCCGAAAGGGTGCCCCGGTTGCGGACGTTGAGGATCAGTGTGGTGCGCTCGTCGCGGGCGATGGCCCGCATCAGGGCGAGGGCGACCTTCTCGTAGCCGCCGGAGAGGTCGTCGGCCTCCCGCTCCCCCGCCCCCGCCGCCTCACGGTTCTCCGCCATGTAGGTGGCCTCGCGCTCGGCGCGGGTGCGGTTCCAGGCCTGGAGGGCGGCGGCCTGCGGATCCCGCAACTCCTCGTAGAACCGGGCCTGCTGGTCGCGCAGGAAGGCACCGCGGGTCTTCCCGGGGCCCTGGTGGGCCTGTACGGCCTCGCGGTTGAAGTAGTAGTAGTGCAGGTACTCGTTGGGGATCGCGCCCAGCGACCGGAGCCATTCAACGCCGAAGAGCCGGCCCTCCTCGAAGGAGCCGAGCAGTTCGGGGTCGGCGAGCAGGCGTGGGAGTTCGTCGCGGCCGTTCACGCGCAGTCCGCGCACCCAGCCGAGGTGGTTGAGGCCGACGTAGTCGATCCACGCCCGCCCGGGGTCCGCGCCCAGCACCCGGGCGATGCGCCGGCCGAGGCCGACCGGCGAGTCGCAGATGCCGATCACCCGGTCGCCGAGGTGGCTGGACATGGCCTCGGTGACCAGTCCGGCCGGGTTGGTGAAGTTGATGACCCAGGCGTCGGGTGCCAGCCGGGCCACCCGCCGGGCGATCCCGACGGCGACGGGCACCGTGCGCAGTCCGTAGGCGATGCCGCCCGCGCCCACCGTCTCCTGGCCGAGCACGCCCTCGGCGAGCGCCACCCGCTCGTCGTCCGCGCGCCCCTCCAGGCCGCCGACGCGGATGGCGGAGAACACGAAGTCGGCGCCGCGCAGGGCCTCGTCCAGGTCGGTGGTGGCCCGCACCACCGGCGCGTCCGGTGCCCCGGCGGCCTGTTCGGTCAGCACCCTGGTGACCGCGGACAGCCGTCCGGCGTCCAGGTCGTGCAGGACGACCTCGGTGACCCGGCCCTCGGCACGGTCGGCGAGCAGTGCCCCGTACACCAGCGGCACGCGGAATCCGCCGCCGCCCAGAATCGTCAGCCTCACGCCTGCACCCTACGTCCACGTCCGCCCCGCGCCGGAGGCCGGTGGGGCGGACCAGGGCACGTCGGACGTCCCTTCTGTTGTGGTGGAGCCTTGAACTCCCGTTCCGCGCAAGGACTTTCTCTGTTTTAACTCTTGACGGTGGCGGAGCCCGGGGGCACATTGGCCGCGCACCCACGATTGAGAGCGCTCTCAAGACCTCCCCGTACGTGTTCGAGCAAGGCATCCGAGCACCCCCACTCCGTACCCGAGAGGCACCCCCCATGAGCGAACCCCCCGTCGCATCCGCCGGTACGCGCCGTAGACGTTCCGTGCGGCGCGCGCTCGTCGCCGCCCTCGGCACTCTCGGCCTGGCGGCGGCCGCCGCCACCGCCGGGACCCTGCCCGCGAACGCCTCCGCCCCCACACCTCCGTCGGGCTGGACACAGGTCTTCCTCGACGACTTCGACGGCCCGGCCGGTACCGGCGTCAACACCGCCAACTGGCAGTACGACACCGGCACTTCCTACCCCGGCGGCGCCGCCAACTGGGGTACCGGCGAGGTCGAGACGATGACCTCCAGCACCAGCAACGTCTCCCTGGACGGCAGCGGCAACCTGCTCATCACCCCACGCCGGGACGCCTCCGGCAACTGGACCTCAGGCCGTATCGAGACCAAGCGCACCGACTTCCAGCCCCCGTCCGGCGGCAAGCTGCGCGTGCAGGCCCGTATCCAGATGCCCAACGTCACCGGCGCCGCGGCCAAGGGCTACTGGGCCGCCTTCTGGGCACTGGGCGCACCCTTCCGCGGCAACTACTGGAACTGGCCCGGGGTCGGCGAGCTGGACATCATGGAGAACGTCCAGGGCCTCAACACCAACTGGGCGACCATGCACTGCGGCACCAACCCGGACGGGCCGTGCAAGGAGACGACGGGCATCGGCGGTTCGACGTCGTGCACGGGCAGCACCTGCCAGGCCGGCTTCCACACCTACGCGATGGAGTGGGACAGGTCGACCGGCCCCGAGGAGATCCGCTTCTACCTCGATGACGTCAACTTCCACACCGTGCGGGCCAGCCAGGTGGACGCGACGACCTGGGCCAACGCCACCAACCACGGGTACTTCGTCATCCTGAACGTGGCGATGGGCGGCGGCTTCCCCGGCGCCTTCGGCGGCGGCCCGGACGGCGGCACCGAGCCCGGCCACCCGATGACCGTGGACTACGTGCAGGTACTCCAGTCCTCCGGCGGTGGGAGCGGTACCACACCTCCCCCGTCCGGCAACCGGGACGCCTACAGCCCCATCCAGGCCGAGTCCTACGACAGCCAGAGCGGCGTCGTCACCGAGTCGACCACCGACACCGGCGGCGGCCAGAACATCGGCTCCGTCGCGAACGGCGACTGGGCCCTCTACAAGGGCGTGAACTTCGGCTCCACCGCGGCCCGGCAGTTCTACGCGCGGGTCGCCAGCGGCGCCGCGAGCGGGGTCAGCGGACTGGTCGAGGTGCGCCTGGACGGCCGCGGCAACGCCCCCATCGGCAGCTTCGCGCTGGCCAACACGGGAGGCTGGCAGTCCTGGAGGACGGTCCCGGCGAACATCAGCCCGGTGACCGGCACCCACGACGTGTACCTCACCTTCAGCAGTGGCCAGCCGGCGGACTTCGTGAACGTCAACTGGTTCGACTTCGGTCACTGACCGGCACGCGTCTCCGGGCACCGGGGCTCCACGCACGCGCGTGGGGCCCCGGTGCCGTGTCGTGACCCGTGTCGTGGCCGCTGCCGTGCCTTGCCGTCGGCGACGTCCGTCGCGTGTCGCGTGTCGCGTGTCGCGTGTCGCGTGCATGATCCGAACGCGGCATGGAAGTCGCTCACCGTGATCGAAGCGGCCATGACCGCGGCAGTCGTGACCGCGGCAACCCCTGGGTACCTGTCCGGCGCGGGCGCCTCCACCCTGGCGGGTCCGCCGATCGAGGTGAAGGATCCGCCATACGAGGACACCCTGTATTACGAGGACACCCTGTAGACGGACGAGCCGGTCGCGCCCGGCACGGTGATCACCACACCGGAGGCCACGCCGCAAGGCGACCTGCCGGGCGCGGTGGCCAGGTCCCTCGACAGCAAGGGAGTTGACGCGGAATGAGCAAGAAGCCCACCGAGGTGGCGACGCAAGCCTCCCGGGCGACCGATACCGGGCCCCCGGCCGCCGCGGCCGCCCGCGGCCGGGCGCCGACCGCGGCCACGAAGCCCACGGCCCCGAGTCCCGGTCCCGACCACGGCCCCACGGGCGGCCAGGCCCCGGCGACCACCCACGCCCAGGCGCCGGAGTCGCGGTCCGCACCGCCCGACCGCAAGGCCCCCACCGGGGCCACGGCCTCCCGCAGCAAGGAAGTCCAGGCACCGGACGCCGGTGCTGATGTCCGGGTGCCGATGGCGCCGGCCGCCGATTGGGTGAATCCGCTGCGTGATCCCCGGGACCGGCGGCTGCCGCGCATCGCTGGGCCGTCCGGGCTCGTGATCTTCGGCGTCACCGGGGACCTGTCACGCAAGAAGCTGATGCCCGCCGTGTACGACCTGGCCAACCGCGGGCTGCTGCCGCCCGGCTTCTCCCTGGTCGGCTTCGCCCGGCGGGACTGGGAGGACCAGGACTTCGCGCAGGTGGTGCACGACGCGGTGCAGGAGCACGCGCGTACGCCGTTCCGCGAGGAGGTCTGGCAGCAGCTCTCCGAGGGCATGCGGTTCGTCCCCGGCGACTTCGACGACGACACGGCGTTCAAGCACCTGCGCGGGGCGGTGGAGAACCTGGACTCCTCGCGCGGCACGGGCGGCAACTTCGCCTTCTACCTCTCCGTACCGCCGAGGTTCTTCCCCAAGGTCGTGCAGCAGCTGAAGAAGCACGGCCTGGCGGAGGGCCCGGCGGGCTCCTGGCGGCGAGCGGTCATCGAAAAGCCGTTCGGTCACGACCTGGCCAGCGCCCGGGAGCTGAACCGGATCGTGCACGAGGTGTTCGACCCGGAGCAGGTCTTCCGCATCGACCACTACCTGGGCAAGGAGACCGTCCAGAACATCCTGGCGCTGCGTTTCGCCAACCAGATGTACGAGCCGGTCTGGAACCGCTCCTACGTCGATCATGTGCAGATCACCATGGCCGAGGACATCGGCATCGGCGGCCGGGCCGGCTACTACGACGGCATCGGCGCCGCCCGCGACGTACTCCAGAACCACCTGCTGCAACTGATGGCGCTCACCGCGATGGAGGAACCCATCGCCTTCGACGCCGAGGCGCTGCTCACCGAGAAACTGAAGGTGCTGAAGTCGGTGCGGCTGCCCGAGGACCTGGGCATACACACCGTGCGTGCCCAGTACGCCACGGGCTGGCAGGGCGGCAGGCAGGTCGCCGGCTACCTCCAGGAGGAGGGCATCAACGCACGGTCGAAGACTGACACGTACGCGGCGCTGCGCCTGGAGATCGACAACCGCCGCTGGGCCGGTGTCCCGTTCTACCTGCGCACCGGCAAGCGACTGGGCCGCCGGGTCACCGAGATCGCGGTGGTCTTCCAGCGGGCCCCGCACTCCCCCTTCGACACCACCGCCACCGAGGAACTGGGCGAGAACGCGATCGTGATCCGCGTCCAGCCGGACGAGGGCATGACGGTCCGCTTCGGCTCGAAGGTGCCCGGCACCTCCATGGAGATCCGGGACGTGACGATGGACTTCGCCTACGGCGAGTCCTTCACGGAGTCCAGCCCGGAGGCCTACGAACGCCTCATCCTGGACGTACTGCTCGGCGACGCCAACCTGTTCCCCCGCACCCAGGAAGTGGAAGAGTCCTGGAGGATCCTCGACCCGGTGGAGGCGTACTGGGACGACCACGGCAGGCCGGCGCAGTACCCGTCGGGCACGTGGGGTCCGCCGGAAGCCGACGAGATGCTCGCACGAGACGGACGGAGCTGGCGCAGGCCATGAAGATCGACCTCACCGACACCACAGCGGGAGATATCAACAAGGCGCTGGTGCGGGGCCGCCGCGCCATCGGCACACCCGCCGTGGGCATGGTCCTGACGATGGTCATCGTCACGGACGAGGAGAACGCCTACGACTCGCTGAGGGCCGCCGAGGAGGCCTCTCACGAGCACCCCTCGCGCACCCTGCTCGTCATCAAGCGGCACTCCCGTACGCTGCGGGACCGCACGCACTCCCGGCTGGACGCGGAGGTGCGGGTCGGCTCC
Organism: Streptomyces sp. NPDC004721; assembly: GCF_053601495.1. NCBI lineage: Bacteria > Bacillati > Actinomycetota > Actinomycetes > Kitasatosporales > Streptomycetaceae > Streptomyces > Streptomyces sp. NPDC004721. Next base: position 153,657 of record NZ_JBSGBZ010000003.1, on the reverse strand, counting down.
GAGGCCGGCACGGGCGAGACGGTCGTGCTGCGCACCTACGGCGAGGTGTCCGACCACGCCGACTCGGTGGTGCTGCCGCTGCTGCTGCCGGACGCGCCGGTCGTCGTCTGGTGGCCGGTGGACGCGCCCGAGAACCCCTCGAAGGATCCGCTGGGCAGGCTGGCGCAGCGCAGGATCACCGACCTGTACGCCTTCGAGCGCCCGCTGGAGATCCTCCAGACGCGCGCGCGCAACTACGCCCCCGGCGACACGGACCTCGCCTGGACCCGGCTCACCCTCTGGCGCTCGATGCTGGCCGCGGCCCTGGACCAGGCCCGGATGCGGGTGACCTCGGCGGCCGTGGAGGCCGAGGCGGACAACCCGAGCGCGGAGCTGCTGGCCCGCTGGCTGGAGGCCCGGCTGGACGTGCGCACGGACCGCGTGGTCTCCGGCGGCCCGGTCGTCACGGCCGTACGGCTGGGCACCGACAACGGCGAGGTCGTCATCGACCGCCCCGAGGGTCCGCTGGCCACGCTGACCCTGCCGGGCCAGCCGCCGCGCACCCTCGCGCTGAAGGTCCGCCCCCTCTCCGAACTCATCGCCGAGGAGCTGCGCCGCCTCGACGCCGACGAGATGTACGCCGTCGCCCTGCGCGGCGAGGGCGCCAAGGAGACCGTCTGAATGTCCGACATCCAGGAAGTGAACTGACATGGCATCGATGCAGTTGGGTCTCGTCGGCCTCGGCAAGATGGGCGGCAACATGCGGGAACGCCTCCGCAACGCCGGCCTCACCGTGGTGGGCTACGACCGCGATCCGGACCTCTCCGACGTGGACAACCTGGTCGATCTCGTGGACCGGCTCGAGGCACCGCGCACGGTCTGGGTGATGGTGCCTGCCGGTGCCGCCACCCAGGGTGTCATCGACCAGTTGGCGACCCTGCTCAAACCCGGCGACATCGTCGTCGACGGCGGCAACTCCCGGTGGACGGACGACGAGAAGCACGCCAAACAGCTGAACGCACGGGACATCGGCTTCGTCGACGCGGGCGTCTCCGGGGGCGTGTGGGGCCTGAAGAACGGCTACGCGCTGATGGTCGGCGGCGACGAGGAGCACGTCCGGTGGCTGGAGCCGATCTTCGACGCGCTCAAGCCCCAGGGCCCGTACGGCTTCGTCCACGCGGGCAAGGTGGGCGCGGGCCACTTCGCGAAGATGGTCCACAACGGCATCGAGTACGCGATGATGCAGGCCTACGCCGAGGGCTGGGAGCTGCTGGAGAAGGTCGACTCGGTCACCGACGTGCGCGAGGTGTTCCGCTCCTGGACACAGGGCACCGTCATCCGCTCCTGGCTGCTGGACCTCGCCGTCGACGCCCTGGACGACGACGAGCACCTGGAGAAGCTGCGCGGCTACGCGGAGGACTCCGGCGAGGGCCGCTGGACGGTGGAGGCCGCCATCGACAACGCCGTGCCGATGCCGGCCATCACCTCCGCCCTGTTCGCGCGGTTCGCCTCCCGGCAGGAGGACTCCCCGCAGATGAAGATGGTCGCGGCGCTGCGCAACCAGTTCGGCGGCCACGCGGTGGAGGCGGCACCGGAGGAACAGACGAAGCAGGACTGACGCCCGGCCCACCGCCGGTCGCACTCCGCACCGAACGCGCTGCTCCGCAGGGCGCAGGCGCCGCTCGGGACGCTGCCCCGTCACACGCACGGGCGCATTCGGGGCACCGCGCCGCCAGGCACACGAGCACGTCCGAGACGCCCGCCCAATTGGCGCACGGGCACGCTCGGGGTGGTGTGCCAGCGGGCGCACGAGTGCGATTGGGGGTGCCGTGCCGCCGTGCGTGCCGGTCGGGGCGCGTTCGGGCGTCGGGAGGTGGTCAGTGGGGTGTGGCTGCGTCCAGGAGGGGGCTCAGTTCGCGGGCCACGGTTTCCAGGGGACGTACGCCTCCTTCGGCGCGGGCCATGATGATCGCCCCCTCCAGGGAGCTGATCATCAGTGTGGCCAGCGGCTCGGCCCGCTCGGCCGGTACGCCCATGCTTGTCAGGGCCTCCGCGACCGGCACCCGCCAGGCCGTGAACGCGGCGGCCGCCGCCTCCCGGATGGACGCGTGGGCCGAGGCGCAGTCCACCGTCGCCGCGGCGACCGGGCAGCCCGAGAGGGATCCGGCCGTCTCGTACTCTTCGGTCCACTGCCGGACCATCGCGGCGAACAGCCCGCCCGGCGTCGGCTCGGCCAGGCCCGCCATGAAGCGGGCGACGCGCCGGCCCGCGTACCGGCCGGCCCACGCCACCGCCTCGTTGACCAGCTGCTCCTTGCCGCCCGGGAAGTAGTGCTGGAGGGATCCGCGGGGCGCGTCCGCGTGGGCGGCCACCTCCCGCATCCCGGTCGCGCCCACGCCGTCGCGCCGGATGAGCTGGGCCGCGCTGAAGACCATCCGCTCGCGCGGTCCCCGCTCGGTACCCGTCATCGTCGGCCTCCCGGCTCCGTACGCATCTCGCGCCCCACCCTATGACCGCCGTCATGAGCGCGGCTACCATGACCGCTGTCATAACACAGCCCCGACCTCAGGGCGGTCCTCGTGAACGTCGGCTTCATCGGTCTCGGAGTCATGGGGCAGCCCATGGCGCTCCGGCTGGCCCGCTCCGGCACTCCCCTCACCGTGTGGAACCGGACGGCGTCCCGTACCGCTCCCCTGCGCGCGGCCGGCGCCGAGGTGGCGGCGGACCCCGGCGGGGTGTTCGCCCGGTCGGACGTGGTGCTGCTGATGCTGGCGGACGACGCCGCCACCGACGCGGCCCTCGGCCGGGGCGGGCCGGACTTCACCGCGCGTGTAGCGGGGCGGGTGCTCGTCCACATGGGCACCATCTCGCCCGCCTACTCGCGCGCCCTGGAGGCCGACGTACGGGCGGCGGGCGGGAGCTACGTCGAGGCGCCGGTCTCCGGCTCCCGCGTCCCGGCGGAGAACGGCCACCTGGTGGCGATGCTGGCCGGTGACGAGCGAGCGGTGCGGACCGTACGCCCGCTGCTCGCTCCCCTGTGCCGGGAGGCGTTCGTGTGCGGCCCCGTGCCGGGCGCGCTGCTGACGAAGCTGTCGGTGAACCTCTTCCTGATCACGCTGGTGACCGGGCTCACCGAGGCGTTCCACTTCGCCGAGCGGCAGGGGCTCGACCCGCGGCTGTTCCTCGACGTCCTGGACGCGGGCCCGATGGCCAGCCCGGTCTCCCGGATGAAGGCACCCAAGCTGCTGTCCGGGGACTTCGACGTCCAGGCGGCCGCCCTCGACGTGCTGAAGAACAACCGGCTGATCGCCGAGGCGGCACGCGCGTCCGGCACCGCCTCCCCGCTGCTCGACGTGTGCCACACCCTGTTCGAGGAGACGGTGTCGCTCGGCCACGCCGGACAGGACATGGTGGCGGTCCTGCGGGCGATCGAGAGCCGGACCCGCACGGGCGCCGCCCCTGAGCAGGGCGCGCCTCACCCGCCGGCGGCGCCCTTGGGGATGCCGTAGGCCCGTTCCACCCGCAGGCGGAGCACCAGGCGGCGCTCGCGGACCATGGCGGCGCGGTAGTCGTCCCAGTCGGGGTGCTCGCCGAGGACGTCCCGGTAGAGGCGGACCAGTTCCTCGACCGTCTCGTCGTACGGATCCGCGGCGACCGGTGACAGGTCCGCGGTGCCCTCGGCGACCGTGTAGGCCCACCGGTCCGGGCTGGTGACGTGGTAGGACGCCCGCGGGTCCCGGCGCAGGTTGCGGGTCTTGGCGCGGTCGTCGGTGATCGAGACGCGGACGACCCGCTCGTCCGGGTCGTAGGCGTGAGCGACGTTCGACAGCTGGGGCCGGCCGTCCCGCTTGAGGGTGACCAGCACCCCGCCGCGGCCTTCGGAGAGCAGCGCGAGCAGGGCTTCCTGCACGGCGTCGTACGGCGTGTCCTGAGTCATACCCCGGTCAACCAGTGGGGCCGAGCCGCGCATTCCCCAGTGCTCGCTCCCCCGCCCGCGGGGCTCCTGCCGTAGAGGGCGCGAGCGGGGGATCCCGGCGGTCGCCCGCCGGGTTTCCCGCTTCGTCGCAGGCTGCCCGGCCGGGAGCAGCCTGGTCCGGGTCCGGCCGCCGGTGCGGCCCTGGTCCGCCCGGCTCAGGACAGGTGCGCCACCGCGTCCAGATGGGGCAGGTGGTGGTCGAGCCGCTCCCGCTTCGTCCGCAGGTAGGTGATGTTGTTCTCGCACGGCGGGATCAGCAGCGGTACCTGCTCGGCGACTTGGATGCCGTGCCGCACCAACGCCTCCCGCTTGCGTGGGTTGTTGGACATCAGACGTACCGAGCGCACGCCCAGGTCGTGCAGCATCCCGGCGGCGACGCCGTAGTCGCGGGCGTCGACCGGCAGGCCGAGCGCCAGGTTGGCCTCGACCGTGTCCAGGCCCTCCGCCTGAAGGGCCATCGCCCGCAGCTTGGCGAGCAGCCCGATGCCCCGGCCCTCGTGACCTCGCAAGTAGACGACGATGCCGCTGCCTTCGGCGACGACGGCGCGCAGCGCGGCGGCGAGTTGGTCGCCGCACTCGCAGTGCTGGGAGCCGAAGGCGTCCCCGGTCAGGCACTCCGAGTGCAGCCGGACCAGGACCCTGTCGGTGCCGATATCGCCGTGCACCAGCGCGACTTGTTCGTCACCGCGGTCGTGGTCCAGGTAGCCGACCGCCTGGAATTTGCCGTACACGGTGGGCAGCGGGGCATTCACGACGCGCTCCACGCCCGTGCGCCGGGTCGACTTCTTGCCGAGTACGCCGAGGTCTTCTGTCATGATCTGATTCCTAAGCAGAGACGAAAGGCCGGAAAACAATGAGTGGTTCGGGAACGCGGCCGACGGCACATGGTCTGTTGCCGGCGGACACCACGCAAGACGTACGGACGCGGGGGGCGGACCTCTCACGGCAGGTGGCGGTCCTGCCGGTGGGCAGTTTCGAACAGCACGGCCCGTTCCTCCCGTTGGCGACCGACACGCTGGTCGCCTGTGCCATCGCCCTCCGGATCGCCGACGCGTACCCGGTGCACCTCCTGCCACCGGTGACGATCTCCTGCTCGCACGAGCACGCCGCCTGGCCGGGAACCGTCAGCATCTCTTCCGTGACCCTTCATGCGGTGGTGCGGGACATCGCGGATTCTCTGCGCCGCTCCGGCGTCGAGGCCCTGGTGGTCGTCAACGGTCACGGCGGCAACTACGTGCTGGGCAACGTCGTTCAGGAGGCCTCCGCGCGGGGTGAGCGCCTCGCGCTGTTCCCCGCCGCGGAGGACTGGCAGACGGCCCTCGAGGCGGCCGGGGCGCGCACCTCGCCGCTCACCGACATGCACGCGGGGGAAATCGAGACCTCCATTCTTCTGCACGCCCATCCGGAAATGGTCCGGGCCGGTTACGAGTCCGCCGATTTCGTCGCGGACGACCGGCGGCATCTGCTCACCGCCGGAATGTCCGCCTATACCGAATCGGGCGTCATCGGCCGCCCTTCTCTGGGTTCCGCGGAAAAGGGCGAGGAACTGCTGAACAGCCTGGCGGATTCCTTCGGTCCGTATTTCTCGCTGCTCGCGTCCGAGGGCTTGGAGTTGCCGGGGAGCGGGCACGGATAGTCCTCGTCGAAGGCGCGGCCGGGTTCCGGGGCCGGTTCGGCGGGGCGGGACCCGGCGCGCATCGCGGTGTACCAGCGGGCGACGAGGACGAGGGCGCCCGGCAGGCCGGCCACGAAGCTCAGCACCCCGTACACCACGGCCACGGCCACTCCGGTGCTCGCGCCGAGTCCGGCGGCGCCGAACGCCCAGGCCGCGACGCCCTCGCGGGGCCCGAACCCGCCCACGTTCAGCGGCAGTCCCATCGCGACCAGCGCGAGGACGGCCAGGGGAAGCAGGACGAGCACCGGGGCGGCGGGGCCGGCGACGTGCGCGGCGATCACGAACATCCCGATGTGCCCGGCCAGGACGACGGCCGAGGACAGCGCGACGCCCGGCCCGTTGCGGCGGGACAGCAGCCCCTCCCGGGCCTCGGCGAGGGCGCGGCGCAGGGCGCGCCCCCGGCGTGAGGGCGCGCGGTTCATGCGCAGGGCGAGGACGATGGCGAACGCGCCGGCGGCGGCGAAGGCGAGCAGGGCCGCGAGGTGCCGCGTCTGGTCGCGCACGGGGGACGGCAGGGTGAGCAGGACCGCCGCGCCGGTGACGGCGAGCGCGATCTGCCCGGCGACCCGTTCGAGGACCACGGTCCGTACGCCGCGCCCCAGATCGCCGGCGCTCTGCCCGTGCCGCACCGCCCGGTGCACGTCGCCCAGGACACCGCCGGGCAGCGCCGCGTTCAGGAACAGTGCACGGTAGTAGTCGGCCACCGCCGGGCCGAGCGGCAGCCGGATGCCCAGGCCGCGGGCCACCAACTGCCAGCGCCAGGCACTGAACACGGTGGTGACCAGCCCGATGCCCAGCGCCAGGATGAGGGTCGGCGTGTCGATCCGCCGCAGCCCGTCGAGGAAGACGCCGGTGCCCAGCCGCCACAACAGGACGGCGAGGATGGCGACACCGATGGCGGTGCCGAAGTGGGTTCGCACAGCACGGGTGTTGAGGCGGGAGAGCGCCGCGAGAAGGGTACGACCGCAGAGGGCTCCGCCTGATGTGCCGTGGGGACGGGGCACGTTGGGCGCGCCGGACACGTTGGGCGCGTCGGTCCCGTCAGGTGCACCGGCCCCGCCGGGTACACCGGTCCCGTCAGGAGCGCCGAGCGCGTCGGGGGCGCCGGACGCGTCGTGCTCCCCCGCCTCCAGGTCGCGTACGAGAGGTGCGTCCACCGTCTGCGCGCTCATGCGGCACGATCCATCGGCCGGGACAGCGCCAGCAGGTCGTTGTGGTGCACGACGACCCGCAACTCCCCCGCCGCGCAGGCCTCCAGACGGTCGGCGAGGTAGCGGTCGGCGCGCGGCTTCAGCTCGGGACGCTGTTCGACGGCCGCGCCGACCCAGCCGCGCAGCCACTGGGCGGTCAGTTCGCGCTGGTCGGGGCCGAGCCGCCAGGCACTCGGGTGCACCCGTACGGTGGCGCCGTGCGCGGCGAAGGCCTCGCAGGCCGCGTCGACCGCGTCGGGACCGAGCAGCCCGGTGCGCCGCTGGTGGGCGTTGAACGCCTCGGTGATCTCGGCGTCCAGCGGGTCGGCCGGGGTCAGTTCGACCCGGCCGGCCACCGAGAGGGTCAGCAGCGCCGGGCAGCCCGCCCCGGCGCAGGCCGCGGCGAGGGTGTCGATCTCCTCGCGGGTCAGAACGTCCAGCAGCGCGGAGGCCGTGACCAGGGACGCGCCGGACAGGGCGTCCGGGGTGAGCCGGGCCACGTCGCCGCGCCGCGTCTCGACGGTGACCCGGCTGCCGTCGGCGGCCGCGCGCGGGGAGGCCACGGCCGCGAAGTGCAGCAGGTAGGGGTCGCGGTCGTGCAGGACCCAGTGCTGGGGGCCGTCCAGCCGGGAGGCGAGCCAGCGGCCCATCGAGCCGGTGCCGCACCCCAGGTCGTGCACGACGAGCCCGCCGTGCCGGCTCGGCAGGTTGACCAGCCGGATCCGCAGCGGATCGAGCAGTTCCGTCGCCCGCGCGGCGGCGTCCGCCGCCTCCCGGAGCTGCAACCACTCGGGCGCGTACCGAGGCGGCTCCTCCTGCGCCGCGTCCTCCCGAAGCCTTACGGTGGCCCGCTCCCCGGGCCGCTGCGCCGGCCCGGCCCCCGGAATCACCGCAGGGGTCCCGGTGTACTGAGCCGCCTGCGGGGAGAACGCGCCGGATTCCGCCATGGCCGAGGGGTCCTTTCCTGCGAGCCGCGCCGTCTCGGGGGCCGACCGCCCCGCCGCGCCCGAAGCGGGGCCGGACCGCTCCCGCGGGCCCGGCCGGGACGGGTTGGCGCCGGTGGGCCGGGCGGCCTCCGTGGACGTATCCGGCGTGGTCATGCCGCCCTCCTGGGTTCCTTCGGCAGCCGGCCGAGCACGCCGGCCAGGCTGCGGGCGGTGTTGGCCCAGCCGTCGAGGGCGGCGCGCCGGCCGCGGGCGGCGGACTTCAGCCGGCGCCGGACGTCGGCCTCGCCGAACCAGCCGCGCAGCTCGGCGGCGAGGGCCGCGGGGTCCTCCGGCGGTACGAGGATGCCGGGCACCCCGCCGTCGGGGGCGCGGCCGACCGCCTCGCCCACCCCTCCGACGTCGGTCGCGAGCACCGGGACGCCCCGGGCGAGGGCCTCGGTGACCGCCATGCCGTACGTCTCCGCGTAGGAGGCGAGGACCATCAGGTCGGCGGCGGCGTAGCTGGCGTCGAGCTCGGCTCCGGCCCGCGGTCCGACCAGGTGGAAACGGTCCTGCAGGCCGTACTCCGCGATCAGGCCGCGCAACCGGTCGACGTAGGCGGGGTCCTGGGTGAGCGCGCCGACGCAGGTGCAGCTCCACGGCAGATCGGTGACCGCGGCCAGCGCCTCCACCAGCCGGTGCTGCCCCTTGCGCGGGGTGACCGAGGCGACGCACAGCAGCCGGGAGACCCCATCGGTGCCGGGCGCGAGCGGCGCGATGTCGGCGCCGGGGGTGGCGGCGTGGACCCGGTCGGGGGCGAGGCCGTGGTGGGAGACGAGGCGGCGCACCGCCCAGTCGCTGGTGGCGACGACGGCGGACACCGCGCGCAGCACCTGTCGTTCCCTGGCGTCCAGTTCCGCCGCCACGGCCGGGTCGAGTCCCGTCTCGTCGCCGAGCGGCAGGTGGACGAGGACGGCCAGGCGCAGCCGCTCGGCCTCGGGCACGACGGTCTCGGGCACGCCGCAGGCGACCAGCCCGTCGAGGAGGACGACCGCGCCGTCCGGCAACTCCCGTAGGAAGCGGGCGAGTTCGTCACGGGCCCGGGCGTCGGGCCGGGGCCAGGAACCGTCCACGGGATGCGCCCTGACCTGCCAGCCGAAACCAGGCAGGTCCAGGCTCACACGGCGGTCGTAGGCGTTGCCGCCGCTCGGGGTGGCCGGGTCGTCGATGCCGCCCGGCAGGACGAAGTGCACGGTGCGCAGGGACATGGGGATGATTCCGACGTTCTCCGAGCCGGCGCGCCGCGCGGGCAGGTAGGCCAGGGGCGAGGGGCGGTGGACGGTCGTGTCGGTCACAGCGCACGCTCGTAACTCGCCCAGGCGACGTGCGACTCGTGGAGTGTGACGGTGAGGCCGGCCAGGCCCTTGGCGCCCTCGCCCAGGGCGCCCTTGTGGATCCGTTCGGCGAGCCGGTCGGCGATGACCTTGGCCAGGAACTCCGTGGAGGTGTTGACGCCGGCGAAGTCGGGCTCGTGGTCGAGGTTGCGGTAGTTCAGCTCTCCCACCACGGCACCCAGTTCCTGCGTGGCCAGTCCGATGTCGACGACGATGTTGTCGTCGTCCAGCTGCTCACGCCGGAAGGTGGCGTCCACGAGGAACGTGGCGCCGTGCAGACGCTGCGCGGGCCCGAAGACCTCGCCTTGGAAGCTGTGGGCGATCATGATGTGATCGCGGACGGTGATGCTGAACAACGGACGACCCTCCAGGTGCGGCGCGTCTGGTCCCCCGGCCGGTGCCTGCCCGGGGATGCCGTGTAGTACGGCTCTTCGCTTCCCGTTGTTCAGTGCCCTCTCACTCTTTTCTCAAGGTCAGGCGCTCTTGTCGGCCCGGATCGGACGATCCGTCATGATCGGTCGCCGTACCTGACCCGGTGGCACAGCGCCGGGATCTCCCCGGAGGCGAGCCTCGGCATCACCTCCGGCAGTTCCTCGAACGCGCTCTCCCCGGTGACGAGGGCGTCCAGGGCCGGGTCGGCGAGCAGGTCGAGCGCGAGGGCCAGCCGGTCGGCGTACGTGCGGCTGGAGCGGGCCGGGGAGACGGTGCCGACCTGGCTGCCGCGGATGACCAGCCGGCGGGAGTGGAAGGCCTCGCCGAGCGGAAGGGCGACGCGCCGGTCGCCGTACCAGCTCAGTTCGAGGACGGTGCCCTCGGGGGTGAGCAGTTCCAGCGCGCGCGCGAGGCCCTGCTCGGTGGCGCTGGCGTGCACCACGAGGTCGCAGTCGCCGAGCGCGTCCCCGGGCAGCGCGAAGCCCACGCCGAGCGCCTCGGCGACCTCGGCGCGGGCCGGGTCCGCGTCCACCATCTGGACGCGCACGCCGGGGAACCGGGCCAGCAGGGCGGCCACCGAGCAGCCGACCATGCCGCCGCCGACGACGGCGATACGGTCGCCGACCAGGGGCGCGGCGTCCCACAGCGCGTTCACGGCGGTCTCGACGGTGCCCGCGAGCACCGCCCGCCCGGCCGGCACGTTCTCCGGCACACGGGTCACCGCGCTCGCCGGGACGACGTAGCGGCTCTGGTGCGGATGGAGGCAGAAGACCGTACGCCCGGTCAGCTCCCGCGGGCCCTCCTCCACCACCCCCACACTCAGGTAGCCGTACTTCACCGGGCCCGGGAAGTCGCCCTCCTGGAACGGAGCCCGCATGGCCTCGTACTGGCTCTCGGGCACCTGGCCGCGGAACACGAGCGACTCCGTTCCGCGGCTGACCCCGGAGTACAGCGCGCGGACGACCACCTCGCCCGGACCGGGTTCCGGAAGGTCCGTCCGGCGTATCTCGCCGTGCCCCGGCGAGGTCAGCCAGAAGGCGCGCGCGGAGCGGTTCATCGAGAATCCTCCTGAACGATCGGGAAGTTGTTCACGTACCGAGATGTGCACAGGCCGCGCACAACGTACGCGGCGTTGATCGACTCTGTCACTCGGCCGGAGGGTGTTCGGTGGCCCTGAACAACACGTACGACGCACGGCTGGTCCAGCAGGAGACCGCGGTGGGAGCGGGCGCGCAGATCCTGTTGCTGGCCCTGCTCGGCCCGGCGATCGGCATGGGTCCCGCGGGCTGGGTGACCGGTCTGGTCTTCGCGGTCGCCACCTGGGCGGTGCTCTCCCGGGCGCTGCACCGGTCGCGGCTGCGTTCCTTCGGCCCGGCCAACCGGGTGACCCTGGGCCGGGCCGTTCTCGTCGGTGGGGTGACGGCGCTGGTCGCGGACTCCTTCGAGAGCGCGCCGCCGGTGTCGCTGCTGGTCGCGCTGACGACGGTGGCCCTGATCCTGGACGGCGTCGACGGCAAAGTGGCCCGCCGCACGGGCACCTCCACGGCGCTCGGCGCCCGCTTCGACATGGAGGTGGACGCGTTCCTGATCCTGGTGCTCAGCGTGTACGTCTCGACGATGCTCGGCCCGTGGGTGCTGCTGATCGGCGGTATGCGGTACATCTTCGTCGCCGCCGCCCGGGTGCTGCCGTGGCTGAACGCGCCCCTGCCGCCGAGCACCGCCCGCAAGACGGTCGCCGCGCTCCAGGGCGTCTGCCTGCTGCTCGCCGGCGCGGACCTGCTGCCCCTGCCGGCCACCGCCGGTGTGGTGCTGCTGGCGCTGGGACTGCTGGTGTGGTCGTTCGGACGGGACGTGCTGTGGCTGTGGCGGACGTCGCGGGTGCGGGGCGCCGCCGTCGGGACCGGCGGGGTACTGCGGGCCGCCCCGGTCGAGGAGGTACTGGAGCCGGCGCGGGCCGCCTGACGCCGTACCACGCCGACGGGCCCGGATCACGGGGGATGTGATCCGGGCCCGTACCGCGTGCGAAGGGCGCGCCGCGTGCGGACTGTGGAGCGCCGGTGCCGGGCCGCCGCGCCCCTGCCGAGGGACCGCGCCCGTCCGCCCGCGGGGCCGGGATCAGGCGGCCCCGCGCCCCAGCTCCCCGTGCGCGCGCACGATGTCCGCGTACCGGTGGCCGCTGCCCTTGATGGTGCGGGCCTGGGTTGCGTAGTCGACGTGGACGAGGCCGAAGCGCTTGGCGTAGCCGTACGCCCACTCAAAGTTGTCCAGCAGCGACCAGGCGAAGTAGCCGGCCAGCGGGGCGCCCTTGCGGGCGGCGGAGGCGCAGGCGGCCAGGTGCCCCACGAGATAGTCCTGGCGCTCGGGGTCGTCGACCGTGCCGTCGGGGCCCACGGCGTCGGGGAAGGCGGAGCCGTTCTCGGTGACGTAGAGCTTCCGGGCGCCGTACTCGTGGGTGAGGCGCAGCAGCAGCGTCTCGATGCCGGACGCGTCGATCTCCCAGTCCATGCCGGTGCGGGGCACGTCCGGGCGGCGTACGGAGCGGGCGTGGGGCACCGGGCCTGCGGGGTCGTCGGCCACCGTCGCCGGGAAGTAGTAGTTGAGGCCGAGCCAGTCCAGCGGGGCGGCGATGATGTCGAGGTCGCCGGGGCGTTCGGGGAGGTCGACGCCGTAGACCTCGCGCATGTCGGCGGGGAAGCCGCGGCCGTGGACGGGGTCCAGCCACCAGCGGTTGACGTGACCGTCGTGGCGGCGAGCCGCGGCCTCGTCCTCGGGACTGTCGCTTGCCGGGAAGACGGTGGAGAGGTTGTTGACGATGCCGACCTCGGCGCCGGACGCCGCGGCGCGGATCGCCTGGGCGGCCAGGCCGTGGCCCAGGAGCAGGTGGTAGGAGGCGCGGACCGCGGCCGTCAGATCGGTCAGGCCGGGAGCCATCTTGCCCTCGAGGTGGCCGATCCAGGCGGAGCAGGACGGTTCGTTGAGGGTGGTCCAGTGGGACACCCGGTCGCCGAGGCGTTCGGCGACGACCGAGGCGTAGGTGGCGAAGTGCTCGGCGGTTTCGCGCTCGGGCCAGCCACCGCGGTCCTGGAGGGCCTGCGGCAGGTCCCAGTGGTAGAGGGTGACGGAGGGGGTGATGCCCGAAGCCAGCAGCCCGTCGATCAACTCGTCGTAGAAGTCGAGGCCCTTGGGGTTCACGAGGCCGTCGCCGTCCGGCATCACGCGCGGCCAGGCGATCGACAACCGGTAGGCGTTCAGGCCCAGTCGGCTCATCAGCCTGACGTCCTCGCGCCAGCGGTGGTAGTGGTCGCAGGCGGTGTCGCCGTGGTCGTCGTTGTCGATCTTGCCGGGGGTGTGGGAGAAGGTGTCCCAGATGGACGGTGAGCGGCCGTCCTCGGCGACGGCTCCCTCGATCTGGTACGCCGATGTGGCCGTGCCCCACCGGAAGTCGTGCGGGAGTGCGGCGAGGTCGATGGCGTCGGACACGTAAGTCCTTTCGAGACTTGGGGTGTTGGCGGTCACTTCACCGCTCCCGCGGTGAGCCCCGCGACGAGGTAGCGCTGAAGCAGCAGGAAGCCGGCGACCACGGGCACGCTGACGACGAGCGAGGCGGCCATGATCTGGTTCCAGTACACGTCGTACTGCGTGGAGTAGCCCTGGAGGCCCACCGCGAGTGTGCGGGTGGTGTCGTTGGTCATGACGGACGCGAAGAGCACCTCGCCCCAGGCGGTCATGAAGGCGTACACGGCGACGGCGACGATGCCGGGGATCGCGGCCGGCACGACGACCCGGAACAGCGCGCCGAGCGGCCCGCAGCCGTCCACCAGGGCCGCCTCGTCCAGATCGCGCGGGACCGAGTCGAAGTACCCGATCAGCATCCAGATCGAGAACGGCAGCGAGAAGGTGAGGTACGTCAGGATGAGGCCGCCGCGCGAGCCGAACAGGGCGATGCCGGTGGCGTTGCCGATGTTGACGTAGAGCAGGAACAGCGGGAGGAGGAAGAGGATGCCCGGGAACATCTGCGTCGACAGGACGGTGACCGTGAAGACGCGCTTGCCGTGGAAGTTGTAACGGCTGACGGCGTACGCGGAGAACACCGCGATCACCACCGAGCAGACCGTCGCCGCGCTGGCCACGATCAGCGAGTTGACGAAGTACCGGGCGAGCGGGACCGTCGACCAGATGTCGATGTAGGGGCGGAAGGTCAGACCGCTCGGCAGCCAGCGGAACTTGCCGGTGACGTCCGCGAGCGGCTTCAGCGAGCTGGAGACCATCACGTAGACGGGCACCAGGACGAACCCGGTCAGCAGGGTGAGGAAGATCCGCCGGGTCCACAGGAAGGTGCGCGGCGGCGCCATCGGAGACCGGTGGGTAGCGGCCGTCGCGGCCTCGAGAGTGGTGTCAGACATCGGCGGACCTCCGTCCGCGTGAGGTGAGCGCGAGGTAGCCGCCGGTGACGACCAGCAGGAAGAGCAGCAGCAGGACGGACATGGCGGAGCCGGTGCCGAAGTTCCAGGTGACGAACGAGGCCTGGTAGATGTGGACCGAGATGAGGTCCGCGGCCTCGGGGGCGGCCTTGCCGAACAGCACGTACGGCGTGTTGAAGTCGTTGAACGTCCACAGGAACAGCACCAGGACCAGCACCTGGTTGACGGGTCGCAGGGACGGCAGGGTGATGCGGCGGATCTGCTGCCAGATGCCGGCGCCGTCCAGCGCGGCGGCCTCGTACAGCTCGCGCGGGATGTTCTGGAGTCCGGCCATGACGATGAGGAAGGCGAACGGCCAGCCCTTCCACACCGACACCGTCAGCAGCGCGATGAAGCTGTTGTCGCCGATGAGCCAGAACGACGGCTTGTCGGTGAGGTGCAGCTGGTCGTGCAGCACGTGGTTCACCAGGCCGTTGTCGTGCTGGAACATGAACACCCAGGTGATGACGGCCGCGTAGACCGGCAGCGCGTACGGCACCAGGAACAGGGCGCGCAGCAGGCCGCGTCCGCGGAAGGTGTCCTGCATGCAGATCGCGGCCGCGGTGCCGATGAGCCAGCACAGGCCGACCGACAGCAGGGTGAAGGCGACGGTGACGAGGAAGGAGTGCAGCAGCGCCTCGCCGACGGGGGCGTTGAAGTCCACCGACATGCGGTAGTTGTCGAGGCCGGACCAGGGGGCCGTGCCCCAGTCGCGGATGTAGAACTGGGTGAGTTCCTTGAAGCTCATCACGATGCCGATCACCATCGGCACCAGGTGGACCAGGAGTTCGAGCAGCAGGGCGGGCAGGAGCAGCAGGTACGGCAGCGAGACACGTCCGAGCCACCCGGGGCGGCGCGGTCCGCGCGCCGCCCCGGGTGACTTCACGGGTGCCGTCGTCCCGCCGGTGTGCGCGGGAGCGGTGGTCGTCATGTGGGTGTCCGCGCTCACTTCGCCGGCATCTGCTGCTGGGCCTTGAGCAGCTTGGCCTTCACCGACTCCGTGGTGATCGTGCGTCCGGCGGCGGCGTCGGCGAACAGTTCCTTGACGGCCGTTCCGACGGTCGTCTCGAACTGGGACTCGTCGGCGACCTGCGGCAGCGCGGCGGCGCTCGTGGCGAGGGTCTCCTTCAGGACGGCGTTGTCCGGGGTGTTGAAGGCGGCGTCCGCCTGGGCGGCCTTGACCGGCGGGATGGAGGTGTAGGCCGAGTTGAGGATCTTCTGCTCCTCGTCGCTGGTCATGAACTTCACGAACTCCGTGGCGCCGTCGAGGTTGTGGGTGTTCTTGAAGACGGCCAGGTTGATGCCGGCGACCATCGAGTTGACCTGGGTGCCGGTGCCGGGGGTGCCGGACTGCACGGGGACCGGGGCGATGCCGTAGGCGTCCGCGCTCATGCCCTGGGACTTGAGGTTGGAGGAGGCGGACTGCCACAGCAGCATCGCTGTCCTGCCCTTGGCGAAGTCGCTGACCGACTGGTTCTGCGCGTACTCGGCGTTGCCCTGCGGGATGGCCTTGTCCTTGGCCATCAGGTCGACGTACTGCTTGACCGCGGCGACCGTGCCGTCGCTCGTGAAGTCGGGCTTGCCGTCGGCGGTGAAGAAGTCGGCGCCGTGCTGCTTGGCGAAGACGAACACGTGGTGGATGTTCTCCGAGACGTTGGCGCCCTCGGCGCCGAGGACCTGCTTGCCCTTGGCCTGGATCTTCTTGCCGTCGGCGACCAGTTCTTCCCAGGTGGCCGGGGGCTTGGAGATGCCCGCGTCGGCGAAGATCTGCTTGTTGTAGTAGAGCGCGTACGCCATCGAGTACAGCGGTACGGCGGCCGGGTCCTGGCCCTGGGCGCCGGTCGAGCCGAGCGCGGAGTCGACGAAGCGGTCCTTGCCGCCGATCTTGTCGAAGTTCTTGGCGTCCCAGGGCAGCAGCCCCCCGGTGGCCTGGAGGGAGGCGCTCCAGGTGTTGCCGATGTTGAGGACGTCGGGGCCCTGGCCCGAGGTGGTCGCGGCGAGGATCCGGTTCAGCAGGTCCGACCAGGGCACGACCTCCAGCTTCACCTTGATGCCCGTCTGCTTCTGGAACTTGTCGAGTTCGGGCTGGAGGACCTTCTTGTCGATCTCGATGCTGGCGCCTTGGTTGGAGGCCCAGTACGTGAGCGTCTTCGGCGAGTCGTTGGACCCGCCGCCCGTCGACGAACCGCCTCCACAGGCCGAGACGGCAAGGGCGAGAGACATGGTGACGGCGCCTACGGCCGCGGCTCGGATGCTGCGCATGGCTCCTGGTGTCCCTTTCCGGGAGTCGAGAACCGCGAGGAGTCCTCCGGACGCCGACACCGCTCTCGCTCCCGTGTCCCGTGCTCGTTCTCGTGCGATCGGGTCCGGTTCGCTCGGTTCGACTTCCGAAGGCGCCTCAGGGCTTAATTTAGGACGTGAGTTAAACCTCCGGGAGAGGACTCGTCAAGGGATCCGGCAAGGGCGAATCGGCGGCCGGCGACGGCGGAGGCGGCTCCGCCGACCCGATGCGGCCGGCACGCGCCGCCTGACCTGCGGCAGGAGGGCGGGGATGACGCAGTACAACGGTTGGGTCTCGGCGCCCGGCGCGGACGCGCTCGGCGAGGAGGGACGCATCTCCATCGGCGGCAGCAGGACTTGACGCGATGTCACTTCCTGTCTGGCCGAACCCCGTCGCACCTCTTGACGCTTCCTTCACTCGCATGAAGCATTCACCGTCAAGAGAGCGCTCTCGAACCCCCCACCCTTCATTTCCTGAACAGGAGAGCGGCCCGTGCCTCCTGTTCCCCCGGCGCTCCCATGGTCTGGCGGTGCGGTGACGGGCCGGCCCCTTCCCAGTGTGCGGGGACGGATAGGCCCCTTCCCGGTGTGTGGGCACGGGTCGGCCCCTACCGATGCTCGGGGAGGGGTCGGCGTTGGGGCCCCGAGACGCCCGCCGGGACCAAGCAGGGCTTTTGGGCCCTACCCGCATCCCCGTGCGGGGACTGTTCGGCCCTATCGGCGCCCCGTACCCCTCCGGCGATCATGAGGCGGCGGCCGGGAGGGCCGGGTCCGTTCCTCAACCGGAGCACCTCCGGGCTCGTCGTTGTGTCGATGAACCAAGCAGATGCGGAGGGCACCGTCCGGTGGACGAGGTGCGCATACAACAGGCGGCGGCAGCGCGGCCGGAAGCCCCTGACGACGGGGACGAGGCCACGCCGGCTCCCGGTACCACGGTGGCGGACAAGGCCGCGGCCCGTGGCCCAGTGACAGGAGGGCAGGCGGCCCAGGTCCCAGGACACGGCGCCGTGCGGCCCTCGTGGGTCGAGTGGCTGACCACCACCGACCACAAGAAGATCGGGACGCTGTATCTCGTCACCGCCTTCGCGTTCTTCGTCCTCGGTGGCGTGATGGCGCTGGCGATGCGAGCCGAACTCGCCCGGCCCGGACTGCAGATCATGTCGAACGAGCAGTTCAACCAGGCGTTCACGATGCACGGCTCGATCATGCTGCTGATGTTCGCGATGCCGCTCTTCACCGGCTTCGCGAACTGGATCATGCCGCTGCAGATCGGGGCGCCCGACGTCGCCTTCCCGCGGCTGAACATGCTCGCCTACTGGCTGTTCCTGCTCGGCTCCCTCATCGCCGCGGGCGGTTTCCTCACCCCGCAGGGCGCGGCCGACTTCGGCTGGTTCCTGTACGCGCCGCTGTCGGACGCCGTCCACTCGCCGGGCATCGGGTCCGACATGTGGATCATGGGTGTCGCACTGTCCGGCTTCGGCAGCATCCTCGGCTCGGTCAACTTCATCACCACGATCATCTGCATGCGCGCGCCCGGCATGACGATGTTCCGTATGCCGATCTTCACCTGGAACGTCCTGCTGACCGCGCTCCTCGTGCTGCTCGTCTTCCCCGTGCTCGCGGCGGCGCTGTTCGCCCTGGAGATGGACCGCAAGTTCGGCAGCCACATCTTCGACTCGGCCAACGGCGGGGCACTGCTGTGGCAGCACCTGTTCTGGTTCTTCGGCCATCCCGAGGTATACATCCTGGCGTTGCCGTTCTTCGGCATAGTCAGTGAGGTCATCCCGGTCTTCGCCCGCAAGCCGATGTTCGGCTACATGGGCCTGATCGGCGCCACCATCTCCATCGCGGGCCTGTCGCTGACCGTGTGGGCGCACCACATGTACGTCACCGGTGGCGTGCTGCTGCCGTTCTTCTCCTTCATGACGTTCCTGATCGCGGTCCCGACCGGGGTGAAGTTCTTCAACTGGATCGGCACCATGTGGAAGGGGTCCCTGAGCTTCGAGACGCCGATGCTGTGGACGGTGGGCTTCCTGATCACGTTCCTCTTCGGCGGTCTGACCGGAGTGATCCTGGCCTCCCCGCCGCTGGACTTCCACCTGTCCGACTCGTACTTCGTGGTGGCGCACTTCCACTACACGATCTTCGGCACGGTGGTATACGCGATGTTCGCCGGATTCCACTTCTGGTGGCCGAAGTTCACGGGCAAGATGCTCGACGAACGGCTCGGCAAGATCACGTTCTGGACGCTCACGGTGGGCTTCCACCTCACGTTCCTGATCCAGCACTGGCTGGGCGTGGAAGGCATGCCGCGCCGGTACGCCGACTACCTCGCGGCCGACGGCTTCACCACCCTCAACACCCTTTCCACGGTCGGGTCGTTCCTGCTCGGCCTGTCGATCCTGCCGTTCTTCTACAACGTCTGGAAGACGGCCAAGTACGGCAAGCCGGTCGGCGTCGACGACCCGTGGGGCTACGGCCGCTCCCTGGAGTGGGCGACCTCCTGCCCGCCGCCGCGGCACAACTTCACCTCCCTGCCTCGCATTCGGACCGAGTCCCCGGCGTTCGACCTGCACCACCCGGAGATCTCCGGGATCACGGGTGTCACCGGGGTCGGCGGGGCCGCCGGCGTCGCCAGGGCCGCCGGTGTGGCCGGGGCTGCCGGTGTCGCCGGGGCTGCCGAGGCCGCAGGGCGGGCCGAGGTGGAAGAGGCGGCGAGGTAGGCCGTGCCACACGCCGTCGCCGCCCTGGGAGCCGCGGCGCTCACCACCGCGGGCTCCGTCTGGTACGTGCCGGCCCTCGCCGACCTCCGGGCCGGCGCGGACCGGCCCGAGTCCCGGCGCATCGCCGCCGCGGCCTGCGTGACCGGCTGGGCCGGAACGGGCGCCCTCGCCGTGCTGCTGCTCGTCGCCGAGGCATGGTGGACGCCGGTCGCCGCGGCCGTCGCCGGCGCCACCGTCGCCGGCGCCCTGCGCCTGCACGCCGCCGCCCGCCGCAGACGCGAGGCCCGTGAGATGGCGCACCACTGGACTCATCTGGGCCACGTCCCACCCCCGACCGGCCCGTCCCCCTCCCGCAACGTCGTCGCCACCGTCCTCGTCTGCGGCCTGGCCGCGGCGGTGGCCGTGGCAGCCCTGCACGCCTTCTCCGGCCCGGCCGACGACCCTCGCTGGCTGACGGCCGTGGCCCCCGCCGCCGTCATGGGCGTGTTCCTCACCGCGGCGGCCGGGTACGCCCACGCGACGCGCCCCGCCACGGCCGGCGTCCGGGAGCGGCGACGGCGCTAGCGAGGCGGACGGGCCTTGGTCAGAGCCGTCAGGTCGGTTCGTTATGAAGGTCCGTGTACGGAAGGAGGCCCCTGGGCGCTGCGCCGCACCTGTTCGCGGTGCAGCGGTTCGCCCAGCCGGGGAGGGACCGGCTGCCCGGCAGCCGAGGAGGTGCCCGCCGACGGCCGAACCGGGTAGCGAGACAGGATGCGGACCCAACTCCACGTCGATGTAAGTTTCTTACATCGAACGCTAGCGATTTGGTAACTATTTTCACCCGGCTCGTTGACCAGGCGCGGCGCGCTGGGAACGGTGATGCGATCAAGCCGCTCCCGTCTCACTTCAAGGAGTCCGCGTGACCGACACCGCGAACCACGGCTCGGCCGCACGTCGCCCCACGCGCCGCGTCCTGCTGCGGGCCGCAGGACTGATGGCCGGCCTGGCCGCAACGGGGTTGCCCGTCCCCGCTGCTGCGGCGGCCGCCGCCGACGGCACCCCGACCGCGTACCGCGACCGCGAGCTGCGTGGCGAGTGGATCGCCTCCGTCGCCAACATCGACTGGCCCTCACGGACCGGACTGAGCCCCGCCATACAGCAGGCGGAGTTCGTCGCGCTGCTCGACCACGCCAGATCGATCGGCCTCAACGCGATATTCGCGCAGATACGCCCGGCGGCCGACGCCTTCTGGCCGTCACGCTACGAGCCGTGGTCGCAGTACCTGACCGGCACTCAGGGCCAGGATCCCGGCTACGACCCGCTGGACTTCATGGTCAAGGCCGCGCACGACCGCGGGCTGGCCCTGCACGCGTGGTTCAACCCGTACCGCGTCTCTCTGCAGTCCGACGTCACCAAGCTCGTGCCCGGTCACCCGGCGCGGCTGCACCCGGAGTGGATCGTCTCCTACGGCGGCCAGCTGTACTACAACCCCGGCATCCCGGCCGCCCGCGCCTTCGTCGAGAACGCCATCATGGACGCGGTGGAGCGCTACGAGATCGACGGCGTCCACTTCGACGACTACTTCTACCCCTACCCGGTGGGCGGACAGGACTTCCCCGACGGCGACGCCTTCGCCGCGTACGGCGCGGGCTTCACCGACCGGGCCGCCTGGCGCCGGCACAACGTGGACCTGCTGGTGCAGGAGGTGAGCGACCGGGTACGCGAGGTCCGTCCCGAAGCGGCGTTCGGCATCAGCCCCTTCGGCATCTGGCGCAACAACTCGAACGACCCACGAGGCTCGGCCACCAACGGCACCCAGTCTTACGACGCGCTCAACGCCGACAGCCTGGGCTGGGTGCGCAAGGGCTGGGTGGACTACATCGCCCCGCAGCTGTACTGGAACATCGGTCTGGCGGTGGCCGACTACGCCGTCCTCGCTCCGTGGTGGGCGCAGGCGGTCCGCGGTACCGACGTGCAACTGTGGATCGGAGAGGCCGTGTACAAGGTCGGCGACCCCGCCCAGCCGGCCCCCTGGCAGGACCCGGCCGAGCTCTCCCGGCATCTGACGATGGACAGGGGGCTGCCGGAGATCAGCGGCGAGATCCTGTTCAGCGCCGCCGATGTGACCGCCGACCCGATCGGCGCGATCAGCAAGCTGACCGCGGACCACTGGCAGCGGCCCGCGCTGCCACCGGTGCTGCCGAGGCTCGCCCACGGGCCCGCACCGCTGCCCCCGCTCGCGTCGGCGGCGCGGACGGCCGACGGCGGGCTCCGGATCGAGGTACGCTCCCGCGGCAACCACGTCCCCGCGCTGTACGCACTACGGCAGCACACCGCCGACGACGACGGCCTCGTGGCCGTACTCCCGGGCGCCCGCCACACCGAGTGGACCGCTCCGGCGGCCCCGGAGGGCGCGACGTACACGGTCACGTCGGTGGACCGCGCCAACCGCGAGAGCTCCCCGATCACGGTTCGGGCGCCTCGCCGCTGACATGGCATCACCTCCCGCAGCCCCGCCCTGGCCAGTTGGGGCCGGGCTGCAGGAGGACCTCAAATGCCGGGAGATGCACGGCCGTACCTGGGAGACTGGGTGCCCCGTCGGCGGGCACCTGCCGGTGCGGTTGGGGGGCCGCGGTGATCCGCTGACGCTGCGCGACAGAAGGTCCCACAACGTCAGCCGCGCATCAGGCTTCGCATGGGCACCTGGGCCAGCAGGGAAGGTTCCTTCTCGCCCTCGTAGCCGAGGTGGAGTTCACGGCGGGCGCGCGTGGCCAGGACGTAGTACTGCATGCGCAGGGCTGCGGAGGTGGGGTCCTTGGACACGTCGGTGTGGGTGTCGGGGATGACGACCGTGTCGAAGCCGAGCCCTTTGGCGCTGGCCCGGTGAACGATGACGACGCCCGGACGGCCGAGATCGATGTTGCGGTACTGGCCGCCCTTCGCCTCGGATGTGTACAACTGGACCTTCAGCCGTGGTGCCCGGCGCTCCAGGCTGCCCAGTATGGAGAACTGGGTGTGCTTGGAGTTGACGATCACGCCGATGGTTTCTCGCGGGTTCCGCTTGGCCAGCATGATCAGCAGGTCGGCGGCTCCGCGTTCGGGGAAGCGGTGGAGTCGTGGCGGAGGGCCCTGCCGGTCGGGCAGCACCGGCGCGCCGGCGCCCGTGTGGAAGTGTGCGGCGAAGGAAGCGATCTGCTCGGTGTTGCGATGGTTGCCGTCGAGTTCGTGGCGGGTGCAGCCACCGAGGTTCCGGGCGATCTCGGCGAGGGTGGAGTTGGAGTCGGTGAGGCGCTGGCACTCATCCGCATAGACCGTCGTACGTGCCTTGAGCATCCTGCAGAGCAGGTAGAACTCCGGGGGCAGGTCCTGTCCCTCGTCGATGACCAGGGTGAGGCCCTCGACGGTGCCGGTGGTGGCGGCCCGGTCGAAGAGGGCGCTCCAGTCGTGCCAGCCGTCGGCGCTGCGCGGGGCCTTGCCCCCGTACCACTGGTCGAGCCAGGCGTGCGCTGTCGCGACGCGGACACCGCGGTCGGTGGGTCCCAGTGCGTGGACCATCGCGGCCAGCGACTGGCGCAGCAGGTTGGAGCGGGTCAGCAGGGTCACCGGGGTGCCGGTGAGGGCGAGCATGACGGCCCGCTGCGCCGCGAGCAGGCTCTTGCCACTGCCCGGTGGGCCGCTGATCAGATGGTTTCCGTCGAATGGGAGGCTGTCGAGGCCGGTGCGTTGTTCGGGGGTCAGGTCGAGGTAGGTGAGGGTCATGACTGCTCCAGTGCGTCGGCCGCGGCGGCCCGCGCGGCGGTGACGATCGACTCCAGATAGCCGGGCACGTGCTCCCCGCCGACGACGAGGGCGCGGTCCAGGAGGGTGTTGCCGGTCTCGCAGCTGGTCTCGGGCAGCAGCGCGCAGGCGTGGCAGGCCGCGCGGTTGAGGTTGCCGAAGCCCTGGCCGGCGTGTTCGGCGCAGAGCGGGTCGGCCGAGCACCAGGCGGCGGCCTCGGTCATCCGCAGCAGGGTCTCCGCCAGCCGTGGCGGTTCGCCCTGGCGGACCAGGCCGCCGAGGGTGCCCTCGGCGTCTCCGGCGGCTGTGTAGACGAGGATGCCGTACTGGTCCTGTTCGGGGCGGGCGTAGATGCGCTCGCGCAGGCTCGCGGTGGTGTAGCCCGACTCGAAGGAGAGCTGACGGATCAGCAGGTGGGCGAGGGTGTGCAGCAGGACGAAGCGGGGGGCGAGGTCCGGTCCGGTCAGGGCCTCCAGACGGTCCCGCTGGAAGGAGCGGTCCAGGTCGGCGCGGATTCCGGCGACACGCCGCCGAACGTCGCGGTCGGCTTCCCAGCCCGTCAGCTCTTCCTGGTTCAGGGTCAGGAAGAGGCCCTCGCCGAACACCTCCACGGCCGGCAGCCACTTCAGACGCCTGGAGGTGTCGGCGGGCACGACGGTGGCGTCCGGGGAGACCCGGGTGAAGCCCGACAGGGCGCGCACCTCACGGAGCCGGTCGGCGAGGATGATCCTGCCGAAGCGGCGGCGGAGGGCCGCCCACGGGTCGGCGGTCTCCCCGCCGAGGCCGAGGGTGGTCTCGCGCAGCGCGAAGTCGCGGGTGGCGGGCGGTGCGGGTGCCGTGAAGGCGACCCACTCCTCGCGGCTGAGGTCGGGGCGGGCGGGCGTGGCGGGCGTGGCGGGCGTGGCGGACGCCGTGTTCGAGGACGGTTGTCCGGTTTCCTCGGCCACGAGAGCGTCGAGCAAGGCGTCGTCGACGCCGGTGTCCTCCTGGATCATCGTCCGGAAGAGGGCGGCCCTCGGGGTCCCGGCCACCTGGCACAGCGGCACCCACAGATGGTGCTCACGCACCTGGTGCGCGAGCCCGTCGTCGGCGTACGCCGGTACGTCGGTCTCGGGGATGTCGAGCGCCGAGTGCACGATCGGGTAGTACAGATTGCCTGCGGTGCGCTGCACGATCTGCACCGGCCGGGGGCAGTCCACCCGCTCGTTCGCCCGCTGCCACGGGTTTCGCCCGGAGCACCGCATGCCGTGGGTTCCGAGGATGTCGAGCAGGTCCCGGGCGGCGCCGCAGCTCTTGGCGGTGCAGGCGACGGAGAGAGCCTCGAGGCCGGAAGCCCGCTCGGAGACCAGGAAGCGCAGCTTGTCGCGTTCCTCGCACCGCTGCCGCTCCCCCGCGTCGCGCCGCGAGTGCGCCCAGAACCACCAGTCGACATCGCTGAGATGCCCCGCCTGGCAGATCTGCACGAACCTCATGGGCGCCAGGGTCCGCCCCGGCGAGCAGAACGTGCACCGCGGCGGCTGCCCGGGCTTCTCGTCGGCGATCCGCCAGCGCTTCATCCTGCGGCAGGAGCCGCAGAACAGCCAGGACGGGAAGCGGATGTACGGCGCTCCGGGCGCGTCGGGAACGTCGAAGCGGTCGTTCGCGGTGGCGGGTGCGGCGTAGAAACCCGTGACGCCGAGCCGGGAGGCGAGCCGAGGGGATTCGACCTTCTGCCTGCCCCTGGGCGGCCAGTCGCCGATACCAGTGGCCACGAAGGACTCGCCCTGGATGTCGAAGACGGCTCCGACGCCGAACGGCAGCACCGTCTGGGACTGGCGTACGCGGAGTGTGCGGCTCACAGATCGGCTCCCTTGACCGTCACCTGGCATTCCCGGTCGACGTTGCGCATGGAGTTCGGGGTCTCCCACAGGCCGTAGTTCTGTTCGAAGCTCGTGATCAGGTTGGACTGGCCCTTGCCCTGGCTGCGGTAGTACAGCTCGCGACCGTCCTTGCGGGCTTCCCGTGCGGCGTCCTCCCAGTCGGCGAGGAGACCCGCGAGTTCCTTGCGCACGGCCTCGCCGGTACCCGGTTCGGCCATCTCGGCGCGTGCGGCCAACTGGTGGGCTATTTGCTCGGCTTCGGGCATCCGGTCGAGTACGTGTCCGGCCTGGTTCTCCGCGGAGAGGCCGAGCTTGTGCCGTACGAGGACGACGAGCGCGGCGTGCAGGGCGCGCCGACGGGAGGGTACGGACCAGGGCGTGACACTGGTCGGTTCGACGTGCCGGTACAGGGAGCGGTGGTAGACGTCGAAGGTCTCGTAGTGGGAACGGTCCCTGGGGCGGGTGGCGTTGAAGAAGGTCACGACGAGGCCGGGCACGGAGTGCCGGCCGACGCGGCTGGTGGCCTGGATGTACTCGGCGGTGGTCTTCGGCTGGCCCTGCATCAGCATCAACGCGAGCCGTTTGACGTCGACTCCGACGGACAGCATGTTCGTGCACGGCAGGAAGGACACCGACTGCGGGTCGCGCCAGTGTTTCTCCAGCCGGTCCAGCAGCACGGGCTGCTCGGCCCGGTGCAGGTTGCTGGTCAGCTCCTGCACCTGGTGATCGGGCAGGGATCGTACTCCTGCGCCGGAGTCGAGTCCGGTGAGCTGGGCGGGGATGTCGTCGGCCGCCGCGGTGACCGTACGGCCGAGTTCGCGCAGGCTGTGGTGGTAGGCGACGAGCGTCCAGTAGGCGTCGCGGTGTTCTTCGGGAAGTTCCCAGGCGCCCTGGAGCATGGCGGCAGCGGTGGCCACTGAGGCGCGGCCGGCGGTGTGTCCCTGGGCCATGACGCCGAGGTAGCGGCGGCCGGCACGGGCGGTGTCGGGTTCGGCGAAGTAGGAGTGGCGGGCGTCGAGTCCGGCCGGAGGGAAGAGCTGGACGCCGCCGCCGTACAGGGCGCGCACCTGCTCTCCGGAGCGCCGGATGGTGGCCGTGGACGCCACCACCTTCGGCTCGGTGCCGTCGGGTGCGGTGCACAGTCCCAGGACGGCCGACTCGTACAGTCCCACGGTGGTGCCGAGCGGGCCGGTGAGCAGGTGCAGCTCGTCCTGGATGACGAGCGAGGGCGGAAGGCTCCCGCCCTGTGTGCCGCCCGCCCCGAACAGCCGTCCCGCGCGCGGTTCCCAGGCCAGGCGAGCGAACTTGTCGACGGTGCCGAGGATGAACGTCGGCGGCCGGTCATACAGCTGCTCGTCCACGACGGCGACGGGCAGTTCGTCGTGAAACACGCACTCCTCGCGCGGGCAGAAGAAGGCGAAGGAGTCGGCGGCGGAGCGCACTCCGTAGTCGCCGATGTCGGGCGACTTGTGGGCGGGCAGGACGCGAGTGCCGCACCACGGGCAGCGGTCGAGTATGAACACGTCCTCGGGCGTGGCGGCCTGGCGTGCGTTGTCGAAGGCCGCGCGGGCCTTTTCGTAGGTGTTCGGGGTGGTGGTCTCACCGACCCACAGGCCGATGGAGAAGGGTTCGTCGCCGTACGTCGCCGGGTCAGCTCGGCGCAGTGTCTCCAGGGCGCACACAGTGGTGGCGGCCCGCTGGAACTGCTGGGTGGTGAGCAGGCTGAGGGTGTAGCGGCTGAGCACGGCCGTGCCGCCGCCGTCGGGTTCGCGCCGCCTGAGCACCATGGTGAAGGCGGCGAGCAGCAGGTACGCCTCGGTCTTGCCACCACCGGTCGGGAACCAGATCAGGTCGGTCACGGTCCGGTCCGGATGCCGGGGGTCGGCGACCCCGTCCAGGGCGAGTAGGAAGAACGCCAGCTGGAAGGGGCGCCAGGTGGCGTCGGGCGCGGGCTCCGCGACGGCGGGCACGGCGTCCCGACGGGAGCGCCGAGTGCCGGCGAGATCGGGAGCGGAGTGGCGCATCTGCAGGGCCATCGCCCGGTTGGCGGCACGGAAGGCGTGCAGCAACTCGGGGCGGCTCGGGTCGCACAGGGTGCGCACGCCGGACTCGATACGGGCGACGGCGGTACCTATACGCGACAGGACGCGGTCGGCGGCCTCGCGCCCCCACTCTGGGACCTCCATGTTGAGCTGCCCGACGTACCAGGCGCGGTAGTCGGCTGCGAAGTCGGTGAGCTCCTCCCGCAGTTGCTCGACCGAAACACCGGGGTCGGCGAGGTGGCAGAGGTTCAGTACCGGCGAGCCGCTCAGACCTGCGGCGCGTACGCCGGTGACCTCCGCCTCGGGCATGACGGCCGCCCGCAGCCCGGTCACCTCCTCATCCGTGCCGTCGTGCAGCTCTTCGGCGGCGCAGCCGTGGCCGACGGCGTGGGTGCGGACATGCCGGTACTGCAGCCGCAGTTCCTGCTCCTCCAGGTCACGGCTGGCCAGTCGCACGCTCGGGTACTGGAGCACACGGCCGTCCACCGGCCGTGCCTCGAGCCCCACTTGGAACAGCATCCGGTCCCAGTGGGCCGCCTTCCCAAGGCCCGGTTCGTGCCGAGCGGCATTGACGAGCGCGACGGTGACAAGCTGTCCTGTGCCGAACTTCCGCCGTCGGATGCGGAGTTCGGCGCGTCCGTCCAGGACGCGGACATGGTCACGGTCGGGGCCGAGGGTGTGCGTCTCGGCGGGGAGCGGGATCCGCTGCCAGCTGCGTCCGCGCTCGTTGGTGCCGGCCAGGGTCAGGTAGTGGGCGGCGGCGCAGTCGATCTCCACGCTGGTGGCATCGGTGTAGAAGCTGAAGCCGAGGGAGGAGGGCAGCCAGGAGTTGGACTCGGGTACTGGGTCGCCGGCCGGGGCGGTGTCCTCGGCCCTCCCCTCCGTTCCGGCTCCGTCACGCTCCTCCGCGGCGAGGTCCAGCTGCCGCTGGAGGTCGGCCTCCTGCGGGAACAGGGTGCCCATGAGGTACTGCCGGTCGGGCGGGGCGTCGAGCGTTTCGTGTTCGTCGCCGGCCGGGCCGACCAGTTGGCGCCGTAGGTAGGAGACGAGTTCCTGTCGGGGGTCCATGGGGTTCCTGATGGTTGTGATCGGTGACGTTCTCGGGCGTACGGAAGGACCGGCGGACGTGCGCGTCAGGACCGGCGCCAACGGTCCCGGAGGGAGGTGCGACTGCCTGCCGCCTCCCGCGCGGCGGCCAGCTGTGCCTGGACGTCGCTCAGCTGCGTCTGCAGCTCGGTGATGCGCAGCCAGGCATCGTGCTCGTTCTGCGCGATGCGCTGGGCCGCCTGTTGCTCGGCCTCCTCGGCGCGCCGACGAGCCGCCTCGACGAACAGGTCCCGCTGCTTGACCGACGCTTCGGCCTCCCGCAGCCGCGCCTCGATCTCGGCGACCCGCACCTGAGCTCCTCGGCGGTACTCCTCCCGTGCCGACGCGGCGGCGCGCTCCCGCTCGGCGACGCCCGCCTCAGCCTTGCGCAACCTCGTCTCCAGCTCGGCGACCCACGCCCCGGTGGCACGTTCCCGCTCGGTGACAGCCGCCTGGGCCTCCCACAGCCGTGACTCGAGATCCGCGATGCGCGCTTCGGCGCCCTCGCGGTACTCACGCAGCCTCCGCTCCAGGGTGTGGACCCGCTCCTCGGCGCCGTCCGTCTGCCGGGCGGCCTCCTCCGCTTCTTCGGCCCTGCGCAGCAACGCCTGGTACGCATCATGGTGTTCCTGTCTCAGACGCGCGACGCGCTCTTCGGCCTGGCTCCGTAGGTACTGCACACGGCGCTCCCGGGCCCTGTCCGCACGGCACAGCAGCTCCTCCTCCAGCGCGTCGAGCTGCCGCTCGGCCTCCACCCGGGCAGCCGCGACGCGCTCGTCGGCGGCGATCCGCTCCTCGGTGAGCCGGCGCTCGTGCTCCTGCGCCAAACTGGCGAGCTCGGCCTCGTGCTGGGCGCATGCCTCGGAGAGCAGCCGGTGAAGGTCCTCGGACGGTGCCTGGGCATCGAGACCCTCAGCCGGGTGCGCGGGCACCGGAAGGGCCTCCGCGGGAGGCGGCGCCGGGAGTTCCCCGACGCCGGCCGACGAAGCCAAGGACGTGTCGACGACGTCCTCGCCGCCGTCAGGTGCCGGCTCCGTACGTTCCGAACCTTCCGGGGCTGCCCTGGTGAACTCCTTCAAAGCGTCACGAACGGCAACGCGCGACTCCGCGCGCAGCAGAGGCCTGTCCGCCAAATAAGCTCGGGGGGGCACCCCGCCCAGGGTCTCCGAGGTCCACTCGAAGAACTGCTCGGGCCGAAGCCCGAGCTTCTTGACGGTGTCGAAGACGCTTTCCAGTACTTCGAGGGCCGTGACCACTCGGCGGTCGAGCGTGCCCCGCTGCCGTGCGGCCCGAACCACATCGCCGGCGGCCGTCGAGCCGAGCAGAATGATCAGTTGCTGTGGCCCCACGGCCAGCAGTGCGTACTCGGCGAGCCAGGCCACTCCGCCACCGAGCGGTGGCCGCGCCAGTGCCCGGGCCTTGCCCCAGTCGGCAGCGTACGCGGTCGGCGCCGTGTTGGGCTCCGGGTCCGGCTCCGCCCCGGTGTCTCCCACGGTCGCACCAGCCGCTTCCCGCGCCGGCTCGAAGACGCCGTCGGACGTCGGTATCGCCGCCCCGACGTCAGCGTCCTCCTCAGTACTCGCAGCCTCTGCGGCATCCGTCAGGGTGTCGGACATCAGGCTCATCGCTCCTGCGTCAGCGACCTCCCCCACGTCGGCGGTCCCCTCGCCGCCCATTGCCGCCTCGGCCTCCGGCACCACCGTAACCTCGACCGCCGCCTCGGCCATCGGTGCGTCACCGCTCGCGTCCACCACCACAGTCCGGGCCGGCACCACAGCCACCTGTGCTTCCTCCGCAGCAGCCATGGCAAGCCGCTCCGCTCTCGCCCTACGGAGAGCGCGTCGGGCGCGAGCAGTGCGGGCGGCGTGGGTCGCGCGAGCGATACCGGCGGCTCGCGCCGCCTCTGCAGCCCGTTCCGCCGCCCGCTCGGCCTTCTCACACTCGGCGTCCAGGTTCACCCCGAAGAGGCCGCCCACGCGCAGCCGTTCCTTCAGCTCCGGCCGCAGCTTCACCTCGAGCTGCCGGATGCGCTCCCGGGTCACGCCGAACTCGGCCCCCAGCTCATCCAGCGTCGACCGTTCGTCCCCGTCGAGCCCCAGCCGCCGCATGAGGATCCGGTGATCACGTCCGCTGAACGTGTTCACCACAGCCATGACCTCTGCGGCGTGCAGGGCGTCCAACACCTGTTTCTCCACGGACGGCAACGGCTGCGTTCGCCCCACGAAATCCGCGAGCGTCGCCCCGTCGCCGATGATCCGATCGAGGGAGTCCGTGCGCTGGCTCAGCTTCCGGGCTTGCTCCACCTTCTCCAGGCTCAGGTCGCACGCCACCGCCACGTCGGCTGCGGTCGCGGGCCGTCCTTGTGCGGCCAGGCTCCGCTCGGCGTTCGCCACCTTGCGGATCTGCTCGTGCATGTGGACGGGGATGCGGATGATGGCGCCCTCGTCGGCGATGGCACGTGTCATTGACTGCCGAACCCACCACGTCGCGTAGGTGGAGAACTTGTTGCCCATCCTCGGGTCGAACTTCCGAGCCGCTCGCATCAGCCCGAGCGCCCCGTGCTGGACCAGATCGTCGTAGTCGAGTCCCTGTTCCAGATGCGACCGCACAATGGAGTGCACGAGCCGTAGATTGTGCACCACCAGACAGTCGCGGGCTCGGACCCGCAGGTCGTCCCTCGGCAGCGCCTTCAGTTCGTCCTCGTCGGCTTCCTGCTCGATCCGGTCCACTCCGCCCCTCACCAGGACGGCAAGCCCCACCTCGGCTTCCGCGCTCAGCAGCCGTTTCTCCGGCCGTCGCTCGGTCCGATCAGCCTCCAGCACGGCCCGCGCGGCCGCCAGGGCGTCGGCGAGGTCGCCGCCCGTCGCCGCCGTGGCGGCCTCGTCCGGCGTGGCCGCCACGGTGGCCTCGTGAGATTCCTGGGATCCCCGCCAACCGCCGGCCTCCCCCGCCACAGCACCGTCGGGATCCCGCCGCACACTGGCCCCCGCCCGCAGCTCCGCGGCTTCCCGACTGTCGAGCCCCGCCAGCCGAACGACGCCCTCGAGGGCCCGGGACGTCACGCACCCGGCGGCGTCGCGATACCGCGACAGCACAGTTCGGGCAAGCTCGACACGCGAAAACACAATTTCCTCACCTGTACGTGCAACCTTTTCACCACTGGGCGAGTCCATGTCTGCGTGCATGCGCAAATCCCGCACGGGCAGACCCAGCCGGGCAAGCTCGTTACGCAACCGGTCCCGTTCACCGTCATCCAGGGCGAGCGCTCGCACACCCTGGAGGAACTCACGTTCGGGCACCACCCCGTGCACCGCGGCACGCCGCAGCCGCTTCAGCAGGTCACCCAGCACGGCCCTCGACACAGGCGCGCCGGATTCCCCGACCAGTTGACGCCCCAAGGTCTCCACCCCCACCCCAACTTCACGCCAGAGATTAGCGGTTACGCGTTAACAACGTCAACACATACTAGGTCTAGAACAGTAACTAATCCTCGTGTACGGTGCCGGTGACTGTGTTCCCTGAAAGGACGTCAGCGGAGCACGGGACAACGAGGGGTAGGCGAGTCCCCGAACGGGGCAGCGGAGTGAGGGAAGAGGGGCGGCCGTGAGCCAGGAGCTGATCGATGGCAGGTTCCGCATCGGACAGGTCATCGGCAAGGGCAACATGGGGGAGGTTCACCGGGCCGAGGACCTGCAGGTTCCGGAGGGCAGCGCCGAGCGCACCATCGCCGTGAAGACGATCCTGCGCCGCCGCACAGGTGCCCTGATCGACACCGGTGCGGATCCCAAGTCGGCGGAGCGCTTCGCGCGCGAGGTACGCATCATGCGCCGCCTCGAGCACCCGAACCTGACACGGCTCATCGCCGGTGGGGTCAGCGAGGGCGGACTGCCGTATCTGGCTATGGAGTTCCTGGACGGCGAGACGCTGCGCGACCTCGTCGAGGAGGAGCACCAGCTGCCCATATCCTGGGTGGCCGCGATCGGCGCCCAGATAGCCGACGGCCTCTCCACCGCACACGCCGCCGACGTGGTGCACCGCGACCTCAAGCCCGCCAATGTCATGCTCACCCGCGGCGGAACCGTCAAGGTCCTCGACTTCGGCATGGGCCGTATCGTCGACGACCCGGACGAGGCACGGCTGACCAGCACAGGTGTCACCGTCGGCACCGCCCGCTACATGGCGCCTGAGCAGTTCCAGGCCCGCCAGGTCACCCAGGCCGCCGACCTGTACGCGCTCGGCTGTGTGCTGTACGAAATGCTGCTCGGTGTACCGCCCTTCGTCAGCGAGTCGTACGTCGAACTCGCCCGCAAGCATCTTGAGGCCGAGCCGGCTCCCGTCGGCGTCATCCGGGGCGAGATCCCCGCCGAGTTGATCCGCGTCGTCGGCCGGCTGCTCGCGAAAGACCCGGCCGACCGTCCCGCGAGCGCAGCCGAAGTCCGCGACGCCCTGTACCTGCTGGCTGCGCAGGACGCACGCACGCCCCAACTCCCCCACTGGAGTGCTTTCGACCCGACACGGCACCTGGCCGCCGCCACCGCCCGCACCAGCACTTCCCCGTCCATGCCCGCCCCGCGGCCCGCACCGGTCACCGCTTCCGGGACGGCGATGGACGTCTTCGGCGTGCACCGCGCGCTCATCAAGGACTACCGCTCCTTCACCGAGGGCGGCACCGTGATCCGCGACGACCGCGTCGCCGCGTTCGTGGAGACGGACCTCAACGAGAAGTCGCAGTGGCCCGATCCGTGGCTGTCGCTGAACCCGTTCTTCCAGAGCGGCGGGACGGTCGCCGAACTGGTCGGGGAGAAGGTGCTCCACCCGGAGTGCGCCCGTATCTTCCAGGCGGGCAAGACGGAGGGAGGCACGGTCCCGGACGGCCGGCCGCTCACCCTCCATCGCCACCAGCGCGAGGCCATCGACGCCGCAACGCGCGGCGCCTCGTACGTGCTGACGACCGGCACCGGTTCCGGCAAGTCGCTGTCGTACATCGTTCCGATCGTGAACCGAGTACTTCATGAGCGGGACTCCGAAGGCCCGAAGGCCGAGAAGCGGGTGCGCGCCATCATCGTGTACCCCATGAACGCGCTGGCTAACAGTCAGCTCAAGGAGCTCGAGAAGTACCTTCGCGACGGCTACGGCCAGGGCCGCGAGCCGGTCACCTTCGCCCGCTACACGGGGCAGGAGGACGACGAGAAGCGCAAGGAGATCCGGGACAACCCGCCGGACATCCTGCTCACCAACTACGTGATGCTGGAGCTGATGCTGACTCGGCCGGCGGACCGGGCCAGCCTCATCAAGATGGCCAAGGGCCTCGAGTTCCTGGTCTTCGACGAACTGCACACCTACCGCGGCCGACAGGGCGCCGACGTGGCCCTGCTCATCCGCCGGGTTCGCGAGGCCTGCCAGGCCCCGCAAGTGCAGTGCATCGGCACCTCGGCGACCATGTCGACCGAGGGCACCGTCGAGGACCAGAAGAAGGTCGTCGCCGGTGTGGCGAGCACACTGTTCGGCACTGGGGTCAGCCCGGAGCACGTCATCGGCGAGACGCTGGTCCGCGCGACCGACGAGGCGCCCGAGACCGTCCTCGCCGAGCGCCTGACCGCGCCTGCCGCGCCCCGTGCGTACGCCGATCTGGTGCGCGACCCGCTGGCCCGCTGGATCGAGACCCGCTTCGGCCTGGCCACGGACGAGGCGACGGGCCGGCTGGTGCGCCGGCAGCCCACGAAGATCGAGGTCGCGGCCGGCGAGCTGGCCGAGCAGTCCGGGGTTTCCAAGGACGACTGCGTGAAGGCCATCGAGGCCACCCTGGAAGCCGGTTCGCAGGCCCGCCACCCGGTCACCGAGCGCCCCCTGTTCGCGTTCCGCCTGCACCAGTTCCTCTCCAAGGGTGACACCGTCTACGTCACCCTGGAGGACAAGCTCTCCCGCCACCTCACCCGCTCCTACCAGCTGGAACAGCCGGGCAGCGGCGGCAAGTTGCTGATGCCGCTGGCGTTCTGCCGGGAGTGCGGCCAGGAGTACCTGACGGTCTGGCGTACCGAGAAGGACGGCGAGGTCCGCTACGAGGCCCGCCGGGACACCTCCGCCACGGGCGGGCGGCAGGGCGACGGCTACCTCTACATCGATGACGAGCGCGCCTGGCCTTCCAGCGTCCAGTACGCCGTCGACGACCGTCGCCTGCCGGAGTCCTGGCTGGAACTGGACGGCGGGGGCCAGGAGGTCGTCAAGAAGACGTACCGCGACCGGGTGCCGCGCGCCGTGACGGTCGACCCGCTCGGCTACGAGGGCCGGGGCGAGCTGCAGGCCGCGTTCATCCCGTCGCCGTTCCTGTTCTGCCTGCACTGCGGGGTGGCCTACGAGCAGACGCGCGGCCGGGACTTCGCGAAGCTGGCGACGCTGGACCAGGAGGGCCGGTCGTCGGCGACCTCCCTCATCTCCGCATCGGTGGTGCGGTCCCTGAAGTCCGTGCCGGAGGAGGCACTGGACAAGGAGGCACGCAAGCTCCTCACCTTCGTCGACAACCGCCAGGACGCCTCCCTCCAGGCCGGCCACTTCAACGATTTCGTGCAGATCACCCAGTTGCGCGGAGCCCTTTACCGGGCCGCCCTGGACGCGGGCGAGGACGGCATTGCCCATGAGGAGCTGGCCTCGGCGGTGACGAACGCGCTCGCGATCGCCCCCGTGGACTACACCGGCGACGCCGACCAGCCCCCGTCGCTGGCCCGCGCCGCGGCGAAGACGCTGCGTGACGTGATCGCCTTCCGCCTCTACCTCGACCTGGAGCGCGGCTGGCGCATCACCATGCCGAACCTGGAGCAGACGGGTCTGCTGGAGATCGACTACGCCGACCTGCGCTGGGTCGCCGACAAACAGGACCGCTGGGCGGACACCCACGCGGCGCTGCGCGACGCCGACCCGACGCTGCGGGCCGAGATCATGAAGGCGCTGCTCAACGAGATGCGCCGGTCGCTCGCCATCGACGTGTCCTACTTCCGCGACGACTTCGACGCGTTGCAGCGGGCGAGTGAGGAACGGCTGGTGGACCCGTGGGTGCTGTCGGCGTCCGACCGCCCGAGCATCGGCACCGCCTACCCGCACCCGTCGTCGGGCCGTGGACTGGACCGCTCGGGCCTGTTCCTCTCGGCGCGCGGCAAGTTCGGCAAGTACCTCAGGCGCGCCGACGACTCGTTCAAGAAACTTCCCCCCGACGACCTGCAGCTCGTGATCGCGGAACTGCTGAAGGTCCTGGCCGCGGGCGGCCTGGTGAAGGAGGTGTCGGAGGCCCCGCAGCGCGCGGGCCGCTACCGCAAGGCCAACACCCCGGCCACGACCGGTTACCGGGTCGCGGCGCAGTCGCTGATCTGGCGGGCGGGCAAGGGTGAGACGGGCGCGCACGACCCGTTGACGCGCACCTACCCGAGCGGCGACGGCCCGCGGGTGAACACGTTCTTCCGGGACCTGTACAAGGAGGCGGCGAGCGCGCTGGCCGGGCTGTTCGCGCGTGAGCACACCGCCCAGGTCGCCCCGGAGGAGCGCGAGCGGCGCGAGGAGGCGTTCCGCAAGGCGGAGTTGAAGCTGCTGTACTGCTCACCCACGATGGAGCTGGGCGTCGACATCTCCTCCCTCAACGCGGTGATGATGCGCAACGTGCCGCCCACGCCGGCGAACTATGCCCAGCGTTCGGGCCGCGCGGGCCGCAGCGGCCAGCCGGCGCTGGTGACGACGTACTGCGCGACGGGCAACAGCCACGACCAGTACTACTTCCGCCGCTCGGAGCGCATGGTCGCGGGCGCGGTGGCTCCGCCA
Organism: Streptomyces sp. NPDC004721; assembly: GCF_053601495.1. Classification (NCBI taxonomy): domain Bacteria; kingdom Bacillati; phylum Actinomycetota; class Actinomycetes; order Kitasatosporales; family Streptomycetaceae; genus Streptomyces; species Streptomyces sp. NPDC004721. The sequence continues at coordinate 118,076 of NZ_JBSGBZ010000003.1, read as the reverse complement.
CGCCTGGACCTTGCCAACGAGGACCTCGTCCTCTCGCACCTCCAGGGCATATGGATCGCGGAGGCCGGCCTGAAGCTGGGCCGCGCGATACCCGAGCTCCTGGACGTGTCGTACCCGGACACCGGCGACCGCCCCGATCCGGCCCTCGAGCTGCTGCCCGACATCCTGGCCGCCTCCCTGGACGAGAGCGCGCAGGACCGCACGGTGAAGGGGGCGCTGCGGGTACTCGGCCCGCTGCTGCCGGACTTCGCGGACACGACCTGGTGGCACGACGACTGGATCCAGGACCGGGTGCGCACGGTGCCGGAGCGTTTCGACCGGGCCTTCGACCGCTGGCGGCAGCTGTTCCGCGCCGCGCTCGACGACCAGTACATACAGAACAAGCGGCGCCTGGACTACAGCCTCACCGAGAGCGACCGCAATCGGGCCAACGCCCGCCGCCGCGAGGCGGAGACGCAGCTGACCCTGCTGATGAACGAGAGCGTCGACAGCAGGTCGGTCCTCTCCGACTTCAACCCGTACCGCTATCTCGCCTCCGAGGGCTTCCTGCCCGGCTACAGCTTCCCGCGCCTGCCGCTGGCCGCCTACATCCCCACCATCGGTCGCCGCCGCGGGGACGGCGACTATCTCCAGCGGCCCCGCTTCCTCGCCATCCGCGAGTTCGGGCCCGGCGCGCTGATCTACCACGAGGGCGCCCGCTACCAGGTGACCCGCATCCAGCTGCCTCCGGACTCCTCCGGCGACCTGGCGACCAGCGAGGCCCGCCGCTGCGCCCAGTGCGGCTACCACCACGACCCGGCGGAACGCCAGGACCGCTGCCAGATGTGCGACGAGCCGCTGGGCGCGGCCACACACGGCCTGCTGCAGCTCCACACCGTCTACACCACGCGCCGGGAGCGGATCTCCTCCGACGAGGAGGAGCGGCGTCGGGCCGGCTTCCGGCTGGAGACGTCGTACCGCTTCCAGGACCACGGCGCCCGCAAGGGCCGCCTCAACGCCTCCGTCGCGGAGGCCTCGGGCGCGCCGCTGGCCAACCTCGCGTACGGCGACTCGGCGACCGTCCGCATCACCAACCTCGGTCGAGTGCGGGCCAAGCGGGACGAGCCGCCGGGCTACTGGCTCGACCTCGCCGACGGCCGCTGGATGAACGACAAGGACGCCGCTGAGGCCTCCGGCGACTCCAGCGAGTTGCCGGTGGTCGACGAGGACGGCAAGGAGCGACGCCGCAAGAAGCGGGTCATCCCCTACGTGGAGGACCGCCGCAACATCCTCGCCGTCGCCCTCGACGAGCCGCTGCCCGAGCCGGAGGCGCTGACCCTGATGTACGCGCTGGAGCGGGGCATCGAGGCCGCGTTCGAGCTGGAGGACGCCGAGCTGTCCAGCGAGCTGCTGCCGCCGGACGACGGCCCCCGCAACCGGCTGCTGTTCACGGAGGCGGCCGAGGGCGGTGCGGGCGTGCTGCGCCGCCTCCAGGCGGAGCCGGACGCTCTGGCGAAGGCGGCCCGGTACGCCCTGTCGATCTGCCACTTCGACGAGGACGGCAACGACCTCGGCGGACCGCACCCGAACCGGCCGTGCTCCCGCGGCTGCTACGAGTGCCTGCTGACGTACGGCAACCAGCTCGACCACGCGCTGATCAACCGCCACTCGGCGCGGGACCTGCTGGTGCGGCTCGCCTCCGCGACGGCCGAGCGCGAGTCGCGCGGGGAGTCGCGGTCGGAGCAGTACCGCCGCCTGCTCGACCAGGATCCCGCGGCGCCGACCGCGGTCGAGTCGTCGACCGCCGCCGAACTGGCCGCGCAGGGCGACTACCTGGGCTGGGCGAAGGCGCGGGGACTGAACCTCCCGGACGAGGCGGGCCCGTTCCTCACCGAGGCGAACGCGATGCCGGACTTCGTGTACAGGCTCCCAGGCGGGAACGTGGCCGTCTTCGTGGACACCCCCGACAAGGGACAGGACACCTTCCGGGACGAGGACGCCGAGGACCGTCTCTTCAACGCCAGTTGGGACGTCGTCCGCTTCCCGCTCGGCGCCGACTGGGACGCGATCGCCGCCGCCAACGCCCGGTACTTCGGCACGCCTGCCGCCAACTGACCACCCTTCCAGAGGACTTGAAGACACACATGGCACTCACGTACTCCGCCGGTTCCCTGGTGAAGGCCCGCGGCCGCGAATGGGTGGTACTCCCCGAGAGCAAGCCCGACCTGCTCGTCCTGCGCCCGCTCGGCGGCTCGGACGACGACATCGCCGCCGTGTTCCCGGTGTTCGAGACGGTCGAAGAGGCGAGGTTCGCTCCGCCGGAGCCGAGCGACCTCGGCGACCAGCGGGCGGCCGGCCTGCTGCGCACCGCGCTGCGGGTGGGCTTCCGCTCGGGCGCGGGCCCGTTCCGCTCGCTCGCCGGCATCGCGGTGGAGCCGCGCGCGTACCAGCTCGTGCCGCTGCTGATGGCGCTGCGACAGAAGACGGTCCGCATGCTGATCTCCGACGACGTCGGCATCGGCAAGACCGTCGAGGCGGGCCTGATCGCAAGCGAACTGCTCGCGCAGGGCGAGGCGTCGGGCCTGGCGGTGCTGTGCTCGCCCGCCCTGGCGGAGCAGTGGCAGCAGGAGCTGCGCAGCAAGTTCGGCATCGACGCGGAGCTGGTGCTGGCGTCGACGGTCACCCGTCTGGAGCGCGGCCTGGACCTGGGCCAGTCCCTCTTCGACCGCTACCCCAACGTCATCATCTCCACGGACTTCATCAAGTCCCCGCGCCACCGCGACGACTTCGTACGCCACTGCCCCGACCTGGTGATCGTCGACGAGGCGCACACGTGCGTGGCCGCCGACGACGCCTCGGCGGGCTCGCAGAACCAGCTCCGCTACGAGCTGCTGCGCCGCGTCGCCGAGGACGCCGAGCGGCACCTGCTGCTGGTGACGGCCACCCCGCACAGCGGCAAGGAGTCCTCGTTCCGCAACCTGCTGGGCCTGGTCAAGCCCGACTTGGCGCAGGTGAACCTGGAGTCGGAGAGGGGCAGGAAGCTGCTGGCGCAGCACTTCGTGGCCCGCAAGCGCGCGGACGTACGCCAGTACCTCACCAAGGAGGACGGCCTGGCCGACGACTCGCTCGCCGAGCGCACCGCGTTCCCCACGGACCGCTACTTCAAGGACGAGACGTACAAGCTGTCCCCGGAGTACCGGGCTCTGCTGGACGACGCGATCGCGTACGCGAGCGAGCGGGTGGAGGAGGCGGGCAGCCGGGGCCGGCGCGAGGCCCGAATAGCCTGGTGGTCGGCGATCGCACTGCTTCGCTCGCTGGTGTCCTCGCCACGTGCCGCCGCGCAGACGCTGCGGACGCGGTCGGCGGCGGCGGTCGCGTCGTCGGCGGAAGAGGCCGACAAGCTGGGCGCCCCGCTCAACAGCGACGCCGCCGACAGCGACTCGATGGAGGGCATGGACGTAGCGCCCGGCGCCGAGATCGAGGAGGACGACCCGCGCTCGCGCCTGGCCGAACTCGCCGACCTCGCCCAGGAGCTGGAGGGCCCGGCGAAGGACCTCAAACTGAAGGCCCTGATCAAGCACCTCAAGTCGCTGCTCGCCGACGGCTACAACCCGATCGTCTTCTGCCGCTACATCCCGACGGCCAAGTACCTGGCCGAGCAGCTGGCGAACGATCCGGAGACGAAGAAGCGTGGCCCGCTCGGAGCGAAGACGGTAGTCAAGGCCGTCACCGGTGAACTCTCCCCGCAGCAGCGCATCGACAACATCGAGGCGCTGGCCGCGGAGGCCGGCGAGGACGCCGCCGCACGCCGCGTACTGATCGCCACGGACTGCCTGTCGGAGGGCGTGAACCTCCAGCACTACTTCGACGCCGTGATCCACTACGACCTGGCGTGGAACCCCACCCGCCACGACCAGCGCGAGGGCCGCGTCGACCGCTACGGCCAGCGTCGCGACGAGGTCCGCGTCATCACCCTGTACGGCGATGACAACGGCATCGACGGCAAGGTCCTCGAAGTCCTCATCAAGAAGCATCGCCAGATCAAGAAGGACCTGGGCATCTCGGTGTCGGTCCCGGACGAGCTCTCGACGGGCGTGACGGACGCGATCGTGGAGTGGCTGCTGATGCGCGGCCGCGAGAACGAGGACGCCCTGTTCAGCGCGGACGCCTTCAAGGTGAGCACGGCGAAGCTGGACAGCGACTGGAACTCGGCGGCGGAGCGGGAGAAGCGGTCCCAGTCCCGTTTCGCGCAGCGCGCGATCCACCCGGAGGAGGTGGCCCGCGAGGTCGCCGCGATCCGGGAGGCGCTGGGCGGCACGGGCGAGGTGAAGACGTTCGTACAGGAGTCTCTGGGCGCACTGGGGGCGGTGCTGCGCGGTACGGCCGAGTCCAGTGACTTCACCGCCCAGGTGGGCGGCACGCCGGCGGGACTTCGGGACGCCCTCGCCACGGCCGTGGGCGCGGAGGTGATCGAGCAGGACCGCCCGATCCCGTTCCGGACGGACCCGGCGGTGGCTCGGGGTGAGGCGGCGCTGGTGCGGACGGACCCGGTCGTGGGCGCGCTGGCGTCGCATGTCCTGAACGCGGCGCTGGACGCGCAGGCGGACGGCGCGCGTCCGGCACGCCGCTGCGGTGTGATCACGACGGACGCGGTGACGACGCGGACGACGCTGCTGCTTGTCCGGTACCGATTCCATCTGACCCTGCCGTCGCGGAGCGGCGAGAAGCAGTTGGTTGCGGAGGACGCGAGGCTGCTGGCCTTCGAGGGCTCCCCGAAGAACGCGGTGTGGCTGTCGCAGGAGCGTGCCGCGGCCCTGCTGGACGCGGCGGCGTCCGAGAACACGGACCCGCACTTCGGCGAGCGCATGATCAAGCGCATCCTCGACCAACTCCCCGAGGTGATCGGCCACCTGGAGTCGTACGGCGATGACCTGGCCGCCGAGCTGGACGCCTCCCACCGCCGGGTGCGCCAGGCGTCCGGCGAGATCGTCCGTGGCCTGTCGGTGACGGCCCAGAAGCCGGCCGACGTCCTGGGCGCGTACTTGTACCTGCCCGCCAACCCCACTGCCCCCGCCGCTGTCCCTGCTGCTGCCTCTGGAGCGTCCGCCTGATGTCCGCCACGACTCGCCACCAGGTGTTCACCGCCGTCCACACGGTCGGAGGCCTGCTGCCGGCCGACATGCTGCTGCGCATCTCCGAGGGCAAGGACGTCCCGGGCGCGAAGCCCGCCGACTACGGCCTGCCGTCCTCCCGCTCGGTGCGGGACGAGGCGGAGCGCAGCTGGGAGTACCTGAAACCTCTCTGGCGCGAGCTGCGCAAGCACCTGCCCGAGGACCGGGAGACGAGCCTGCCCGCCACCGATCCCACGGGTCGTGCGGCTGCCGACTGGCTTGCGCCGCTGTGGCGGGAGCTGGGCTTCGGCCGCCTGACGCCGATCGGTACGGAGGGCGTCCGGGCCGACTCGGACGCGGAGAAGCGTTTCGAGGTCTCGCACCGCTGGCAGCACGCGCTCATCCACCAGACGCCGTGGAACGCCAACCTGGACAAGCGACCGGGCGGCGCGGGCACGGTGCCTCCGCAGTCGATGCTCCAGGAGTGCCTGAACCGGACCGAGGCCCACCTGTGGGGCGTTCTGACGAACGGCCGTCAGGTACGTCTGCTGCGCGACTCCAGCGCGCTGGCCACGGCTTCGTACGTCGAGTTCGACCTCGAGGCGATCTTCGACGGCGAGCTGTTCAGCGAGTTCGTGCTGCTGTACCGGCTGTTGCACGTGTCGCGGTTCGAGGTCGCGGAGGACGCGGCACCGTCGACGTGCTGGCTGGAGAAGTGGCGCACGGAGGCGATCGCGCAGGGCACGCGCGCCCTGGACCAACTCAGGAAGGGCGTCCAGCGGGCGATCACGACCCTCGGCACGGGCTTCTTGAAGCACCCGGACAACCGGGAGCTCCGCGAGACGCTGGAGGTGAAGACCTTCCACTACGCGCTGCTGCGCCTGGTCTACCGACTGCTGTTCCTGTTCGTGGCCGAGGACCGCGAGGTCCTGCTGTCCCCGTCGGCGGACGAGACGGCGAAGGAGCGCTACGCCACGTACTTCTCGTCGGCCCGCCTTCGCCGGCACGCCCAGCGACGCCGGGGCACGGCCCACGGCGACCTGTACCAGGCCCTGCGCTTCGTCCTCTCGGGCCTGGGTAACGACGACGGCCTCCCGGAGCTGGGCCTGCCCGGCCTCGGCGGCATCTTCGACGACACGGAGGCGGACAAGGTCCTGCACCTCCTGTCCCTGTCGAACGAGCCTCTGTTGGAGGCGGTCCGGGCGCTGTCGATCGTGCGGGACACGAACAGCAAGCGCAACCGGGTGGTCGACTACCGCCACCTGGACGCGGAGGAGTTGGGCTCCATCTACGAGTCCCTGCTGGAGCTGGTCCCCCAGCACAACGCGACCGAGCGCACCTTCGAACTGGTTGAGTTGGCGGGCAACGCGAGGAAGACGACGGGCTCATATTACACCCCGTCCTCACTCATCGAGTGCCTGCTGGACTCGGCGCTGGACCCGGTCATCGACGACGCGGTCAAGCGCGGCGAGATCCGGGCAACGCGCTCGGGCCAGCCGGACCCGGGCCCGGCCATCGTCGAGGAGCTGCTGAGCCTGACAGTCTGCGACCCGGCCTGCGGCTCGGGCCACTTCCTGGTGGCGGCGGCTCGGCGGATCGCCAAGCGGGTGGCTGCGGTACGGGAGCAGAACCCGGAACCGACGATCGACGCGGTACGTCACGCCCTGCACGAGGTCGTCGCGCGGTGCATCTACGGCGTGGACCTCAACCCGATGGCGGTCGAGCTGGCCAAGGTGTCGCTGTGGCTGGAGGCGCTGGAACCGGGCAAGCCGCTGGGCTTCCTGGATGCCCACATCAAGCACGGCAACGCGCTGATGGGTGCTACGCCGGCGCTGCTGGCCAAGGGCATCCCAAACGACGCGTTCAAGCCGATCGAGGGCGACGAGAAGAAGGTCGCGGCAGCGATTAAGAAGCGGAACGCTGCGGAGCGCGGAGGCCAGTTGAGCTTCCACACGGAGGAACGCATCTGGGTGTCGAACGCGGCATTCGCAGCGAGCCTGCGCGAGATCACTGCCGCTTCGACGGACACCCTGCGCGACGTCCGCCTCCAGTCGAGCCGCTTCCGCGAGCTGGAGCAGTCGGCGGACTACCTTCGGTCCCTGCACATCAGCGACGCCTGGTGCGCCGCCTTCGTCTGGCCCAAGGTCCAGGGCGCGCCGACCCCGGTCACGGAAGGGGTCTTCCGCGACCTCCAGAGCGCGGGCGCGGGTATTCCGGTGAGCACAAACGAGGAGATCATCCGGCTCGCGCAGGAGTACAGGTTCTTCCACTGGCACCTGGAGTTCCCGGAGGTCTTCTCGGTGCCCGAGTCGGGCGCGGGTGCGCAGCCTGGGACGGGCTGGGCGGGGGGCTTCGATGCGGTGGTGGGGAATCCGCCGTGGGAACGGGTCAAGCTCCAAGAGCAGGAGTTCTTCGCGGAGCGCAGTCCCGAGATCGCCAAGGCGACGAATGCGGCGGCGCGGAAGCGGGCGATCGCCCAGTTGAAGGACGACCCCGACAGACATCTGCTCTTCAAGGAGTTCGAGACCGCCAAGAGCCGCGCGGAGGGCGAGAGCCACTTCCTGCGCATCAGCGGCCGGTACCCTCTCACGGGGCGCGGCGACATCAACACGTACGCCGTTTTCGCGGAGACGGACCGCACGCTGACCGGCCCTCGCGGGCAGACAGGCATCATCGTGCCGACGGGCATCGCGACGGACGCTACGACGCAGTACTTCTTCAAGAACCTGGTGACGAGGGGCAAGTTGGCCGCCTTGTACGACTTCGAGAACGAGGACAAGGTCTTCCCCGGCGTCCATCACGCGATGCGCTTCTGCCTGCTCACCCTGCGCGGCGCGGGGGGCACGAACGAGCCGGCCCAGATGGTATTCAAGGTGCGCCAGGCCCAGCAGATCGCCGAGCGTCGCTACCAACTGACGGCGGAGGACATCCTTCGGATGAACCCCAACACCGGTACATGCCCGGTCTTCAGCAGCCGTCGGGACGCCGAGATCACTCTGGGCATCTATCGCCGGGTCCCGGTCCTCATCGACGAGTCACGCGAGGACGGCAATCCGTGGGGGGTGTCATTCATGCGCATGTTCGACATGGCCAACGACTCCCATCTGTTCCGTCCCGACGCGCGGCAAGGTGAGACGTTCGAGGACCTCCTCAAGGACGGCTGGAACCTGCAGGGCAACGTACTGGTTCGGGGCGACGAGCGCCTGCTGCCCCTGTACGAGGCCAAGATGCTCCATCACTACGACCACCGCTTCTCCACGTACCAAGGTGCCACGGAGAAGCAGCTCAATCAGGGCACGTTGCCACGGCTCACGGGCGAGGAGCATCAAGACGCCTCGGCTGTCCCGATGCCACGGTACTGGGTCCCTGAGCAGGACGTTCCCACGGGCGAAATCGACAAGAACGGCAAGGAGATCAAGCTGCCGGGTGTTCGGTCACGGCTTGCTGCCAAGGGGTGGGAGCGGGGCTGGATCATCGGCTTCCGGAAAATCTGCCGAGCTGCAGATGAGAGAACTGCGATCACTTACGCATTCCCTAAAGCAGGCCTCGGTGACTCAGGTAACATCATCTTGCCCAACATGCTCCGGCCTGCTGGGCTCCTCTACGCCAACACTGTCTCCGTGATCCTGGACTACGTGCTGCGTCAGAAGCTCGGCGGCTCCAACCTGAACTTCTTCCAGTTCGAACAGCTCCCATTGCTGCAACCCCACGAGCTTTCGCGCCACGCATCGTTCGTCACGCCCCGCGCGCTTGAGCTGGTGTACACGGCACACGACATGCAAGCCTTCGCCCGCGACCTCGGCGACACCGGCACTCCCTTCCGCTGGAACCCCGACCGCCGGGCACCGATCCGCGCGGAGCTGGACGCCTTCTTCTTCCACCTGTACGGCATCTCCCGTGACGACACCTCGTACGTGCTCGACACCTTCAACGTCACCCGAGACAACGACATGAAGGCGCACGGAACGTACCGCACCAAGGAACTGATCCTCGCCGAGTACGACCGCATGGCCGAGGCCGGCCTCGCCCTCGACAACCCCTTGGTGGACGGTGAGAACTACACCTCCACCCTCACCCCGCCCCCGGGCCACGGCCCCCGCCACCCGGCAAAGACTTCGGACGGAACCGCGGCATGAGATACAAAGACGAAGATGAAATCAAGCGCGCGCTTGGAATCGACTCCTGGAGAAACCTCTCCAAAGACAAGATGATCAGGTTCGTGGCTATGATGCCCGACATGGGCACCGAGGTGGCCCTGAAAATCGTTGAACAGTTTCCCGCGTTCAAGGATTTCGCCCTGAATGTTGTGGATGCGATGAAGAAATCGCATGAGTCCACACTCTCAGCTAACAAGCAAAGCCAGGAACACGTCCATCAAGCCTTTCAGGATCTCAGGGAGACCATCAAGAATGAACTCGACAAGGGAGACTTGACTTGGGAACAGAAGAGGGAACTTATCGAGAAAATGCAGGAAGCTGTAAGGGAGGAGTCCCAGAAGGACAGCGAGAACAAACGGTTCTTGGATGGGGCGCTCAAGAAAGTTTTGGTGCTCGGCAGTGCTGCGGTCGTCTTGGGTGTGGCTTTTGTAGGTGGCAGGGTAATGGCTGAAAGCAAGGACAGCCCCGAAGAGACCCTGGAGGCTTGACTTTACCTCCACCCTCACCTCGCCCCCAGGCCACGACCCCCGCCACCCCGCCTGCCCCAACCGCCACCACTGCCCGAGCCAGGAGCCAGGATGGTCTCGCCCACCTCCGAAGAGGACAACCGCAAGGTTCAGACCGCGGTCATCGGTCAGGCCGAGTCGGACTGGCCGGTGTTCCTGCCGTACGACCACGACGACTTCGACCGGTTCATGCGGAGCCGGACCCGCGACGACTTCTACTGCGGCGTCCTGCTCGGCGGCTGCGGCAAGAAGCTGACTCCGAAGCGGTACACGGAGAAGAAGTGCCACTTCGCGCACCGGCCGCCCGTGCACTGCCGCCGCACGGAGACCGGTGAAGCCAGCGCCGACCACCTCTACATCGGGCAGGCGCTGCGGCGCTGGCTGCTGCGGCAGGGATACCAGGACGCCGAGGTCACGTACCTGGACCCCGGCTTGGTCCACGGTGGAGCCGTCGAGGTCCGGTTCGGTCAGGGCCGGTCCCGGCTCATCCGGGTCCAGTTGGCCCGCCTCTCCCTCCGCGAGTGGCAGGAGACCCGCAAACGCCTCGCCGACCGGCACACCCACGTCCACTGGGCGTACGGACCCTACTGCGGGCTCTCGCACAACGAGGTGGACGCCGCCGGGCATGCCATCCGCATCTCCTGCCGCACCGAGGGCGGGACCCGCGCGGTGTACGTCGGCACGCAGTACTCGGACAACAGCCTCGCGTGGTCGGCCCTCACCGAGTGCCGCCTGTCTAACGAGGGGATCATCACGCCCCGCCTCGACGCCGAACCGCCCGCGAGCAGCACACCCGCTCCCGCCCCTACGTCCGTGGCCTTCCCGCTGGCTCCGGGCACCATCGCCTTCACCGCGGCGACCGAACTCCCGGCGCCACACCCTGACCCGGACGGCACCGCCGTACGCCTCTACGAGGCCGACCTCCAGCCGCTCGGCTCGACCGTAGTCCGGGCCCGGATCACCCTGCCGCATGCCCACCCCGCCCCTCCTCCGCACCAACTGCACGTCATCTACTCCTCAGCTCACCTGCTGCCGCTCACCGAAGCGGCCCCCTCCGAGCCCGCCTGGCTCATACGCGCCGACGGCGCCTCGCCCCTACCCCAGCAGACCGACTCCCGTTGGCCGGACCTGCGCCCCGCATCTCAGCCATCCGAGTCGCCCCCACCAACCCCCACGACGACCGAACCCTCCACCTCAACACTCCTTAGGCTCCCCCTCGGTGAGGCCGAGACGCTCCGCGTCTTCCGCTCAAAGCTGGAACTCGTCGCCCGCGCCCAGGGCATCGTCAACTGGGAGACGCTGGTTAGCCACGCGGGAGCGACACCTGCCGACATCACACCGGAGGAACGCGTCCGCCTGCTCATCGCGGTGGACCACCCCAGAGCCGACGGCAAGCCCGTGCTCTCGGCACTGGTCAAACCAGCCCTTGCCCCGGACGCGCCCGCCCCGTACTTCGCCGACGTCCTCGCCGGCCTCGGCTGGAGATCCGACCTGTCCGAGGCGAAGGTTGTGGAAATCTGGGAGCGCGAGCGAAGGACCGCCTACGCCCTAGTCGAATCGACACCCGCACGGCAACAGCCCTCGGCCGGACTGTCAGAGGCGAAGGCCGGTAGCGCCCCCGGGCTGAACGAGGCGCGGCTCGTGGCCCGGTTCCGCGAGCACCTGGAACTCGTCGCCAAAGGACACGGCATCATCAAGTGGTCGACCCTGCTCAAGAAGCAGCACATCTCACCGTCTACGTTGTCCGATGAGGACCGCGTTCGGCTGCTGGCCGCGGTCGACAGGTCCTACGTTCCCGGACGCCGGATGTTGTCGGCCCTGGTGAAGGCGGACGGGCAGACCCCAGGTCCGGCCCCGTTCTTCGGCGACGTGCTGACGGAGTTGGGCTGGACGCCCGACGCTGCCACCCCGACCGTGGAGGCAGCATGGCGGGCCGCCGTGGACCGTGCCTACGCACGGGGCGCACAAGCCGTAACCGTGACCCCAACCGCTCCAGCCGAGAAGGATCGCGTGCGCTGGGGCAAGCTCGGAACCACCAAGGCAGCCGTAGTCATGGCCGTTCGGCGGGCACTGATCGACGCCGCCCGGCGTCAGGTCTGCGTGGGCTGGCACACGCTCGCCGCTGCCGCCGGACTCAAGCCGACGGACCTCACCGACCGGGCCAGGGAAGCGATCCTCGTATCAGTCGACAGCCCACCCACGTACGGGGTGTTGCTCTCCTCGCTCGTGGTCGCCTCGGAACACACGCCTGTGCCGTACTTCGACGCCATCCTCAAACACCTCGGACGTCCCCACGGCCTGCGCCCCATCGAACTGGGCCAGCTCCGGAAGACGGAGCAGGCCCGAGTGTTCGCGGCCTACAGCGCTGCCGCCGACACCGCCGATGACGCGAAGGAAAGAACATGAGACCGAACTGTCGTCGCCTCGCCATCGGCATAGCCGCCACCGCAGCCGTCGTCACCCTGTCCGGCGCGGCAGGAGCAGTCGCTGGCGCCTACTTCGTCGCGACCGACCCGACCGGCGCGCGGGGCCCGGAGGGATCGGAAGGAGCACGGGGACCGCAAGGGCCTCAGGGTGAGCAGGGGCTGCAAGGTGAGCGCGGCCCCAAGGGTGACCGGGGAGAGCCCGGCGCAACCCCTGAACCAGCCACCCTCGGCATACCGGACGCCAGCACAACGGGCCCCGATCTCTCCGGTGGCCTACTCATCAGCTCCGGCACGTGCCCGGTAGGAACCTCTCAGTGGGACACCATCTACGTGGGCCGCAACTCCGTCCTCGGGTCACCGGGCGACGTCGATATGCGCGCGATGACGCTCTGCAAGATCCTCTGAGCGCCACCGCGCATGCCACTCTACTCAGGCCCCCCGGCGAACCCCACGAACCGCGACCACTCCTCACGCCCGACAGCGAAGTGAGGACGCGTCATGTCCTTGGAGTCCCGTACATGGACGGCCTGTTCGGTGACGGCGACCTCCACGCAGCTGTCACCCTGGCTGCCGCTGTAGCTGGACTTGAACCAGGCCAGTTCCGTCGTACTCATAGCTCTCCTCGGAGTCGCTCCAGCAGACCCCGCGAGTCCTGGGCGTTCAGGGCCTGCGAGCGCAGTGTGTCATAGCGCTGCTGGAGCAGGCTCACCTCTTTCGGGTCGGAGATCAGACGGCCGTTCTGCTGCCCCTCGGAGTACGCAAGTCGCTGCCCTTTCGGGGTCTCCAACAGCTGGAGAGGACCGTCGAGGCAGGCATGCAACCCCGCTGCCAAAGGCACAATCTGAAGCGTCACGTTACGCGGTGCGCTCAACTCCAGCACATGATCGAACAACCCCCGCATCAGCCCCGCGTCCCCGATTCGGCGCCGGAACACATGCTCCTCGACGATGAAACTGAACGGGGTCGTCGGCCGTTCGAAGAGCATCCTCTGGCGTTCCATCCGCCGCTCCATGAAGCTCTCCAACTGCTCGTCCGGCGCCACCGGAACGGTCCCCTCGAAGACCGCCCGCGCATACCCCTCCGACTGCAACAACCCTGGCACTAACCGGCACTCATACGTGCACAGACTCACCGCCACCCGCTCCAGCCGAGCCCACTGCCGGAACCAAGCCGCCAGCCCCGCCTCACCCCGCGTCAGATACTGGGCCGACTTCCGCAACGCCCCCGTGTTCCCCAGCGCCTCCTCCGCCCGCTCCACGAACGACTCGTCCGGCATCCGCCGCCCCAACTCCACGGACTCCACCGTGTGCTTGGAGAAGCGCACCAGTTCCCCGAACTCCACCCGGCTCAGCCCCGCGTGCTCGCGCAGCGCCTGGACGACGGCTCCGAACGTCCGCAGACTGTCCGACGGGTCCGGTTCCCGCTCGCACTCCCCGTCCGGCACCGCCGGTTCGACGTGGTCGGTCGTCATCGAGGCCCACCTCCAGGTGCACACATGCCAGTTCCCCCTGCTGGAGAACGACCAGAGTGGCCAACCCGGATTCGTACAGTCCACCGAACGTGTCCGTACGCTGACCCAGCGTACGGGCCGGGGAAAGTCATCCCGCCCGCCGACCAGTTCCGGGGGCATCACCGTTCCTGCACGGAACATTCCTCACGGCGGCGCTCGCCCGACCACGGCAAGGACCATTGTCCGAGCGGACGGCCGTGCTCGGGCCACTCCTCCTCGACGAGGTCGAACCAGCTGACCGCTGCAGCTGATCCGCCAGGGCAGCCGCCGAGGACTTGGCGCAGCCCCGGCCGGAAGCGCGCAGGTTCGCGAATTCCAGAGCGCCGAACAACGGAAACCCGTGCCCAGAGCTTGCCCCGGCAGCGGCCGGGACAGGCGGCTGGCTCAGCGGGCGTCGGGCCGGTGCTCGGTGATCCAGCGGGCGGCAAGGAGCCCGGAGGCCGCGGTGAGGACGGCGGCGATGACGGTGGCGTTGAGGCCGGAGGCGTCGGCGAGGATGCCGGCGACCAGTGCGCCGGCCGCGTAGCTGGTGTCCCGCCGGAACCTTACGTGCCCAGTCCGGGCGGCCGGTCCGCCCGCACCGGGTTGCGGCCGCGGAGCAGGACGACGAAACGGCTCATCGGCGTCGCCCCGCCCGGGGCTACGCAGGCGATTCGCCGGTCAGCTGCGCCGCGTGAGGATGCTGAGGGTGTTGGCGGCCACGATGGCGCCGATGCTCGCCCATTCCGTCCAGCCCAGGTTCTGGCCCAGGCCGATCCAGCCGACGAGGGCGGCGAGGAGCGGGTTGATGCTCATGAAGAGCCCGAACGCCTGGGCGGGTACGCGACGCAGGGTGAACAGGTCGGCGAGGTAGGGCACCGCCGAGGAGAGCACGCCGGCCGCGACGGCGTGGCCGACGGCCGCCGCGGTCGGCGGCTGGTGCAGGACGAGGATGATGCCGACCGGCAGGAACATCAGCGCGGAGAGTCCGGCCGCGGTGGCGGAGCCCTGCGCGCCCGGGATGCGGCGGCCGACGGTGCGGTTGAGGAGGATGTACGACGCCCAGCAACACGCGGCCAGCAGGCCCAGGCCCATTCCCACGTAGTCGGTCGAGGGCTGGGGGCGCATCAGGGTGACGACGCCGGCCGCGGCGATCACCGCGCAGCAGGCGTCGACGCGGCGACGTGCGGCGGCGAGGGCGATCGTGAGCGGGCCGAGGAACTCCAGCGTGACCGCCAGGCCGAGGCCGATGCGGTCGATGGCGGTGTAGAGGGACAGGTTCATGGTCCCGAAGACCACGGCGAGCCCCAGCATCGGCCGCCACTGCGCCCGGGTGAAGTCCCGCAGGCGGGGGCGGCCGACGGCAAGCAGGACGACCGCGGCGACGTACTGGCGGACCGCGACGACGCCCACCGGCCCGAGGACGGGGAAGGCAAGGGAACCGATCGCGGCGCCGACCTGGTTCGACAGACCGCTGCCGGCCATCGTGACCACGCCGGCCAGCCGCCCCCCAGACGGTGCCGGGACCGAGGGAGCCGTGGACGGGGCAGAGGACACGGAAATCGCGTCGGATGCGCTACGCATGACCCGATGGTGCGACCCCGCGACACTTGCACAAAATGCGTTCACGGTGGGATCTATACACTTGAGTAATGAATGTGGAGCTGCGGCAGCTGCGCTGCCTCGTCGCCATCGTCGACGAGGGCACCTTCACCGACGCCGCCATCACTTTGGGCGTCTCACAGGCAGCAGTGTCCCGGACCCTTGCCTCGCTCGAACGCGCCCTGGGGGTGAGGCTGCTGCGGCGCACCTCACGCGAGGTGACACCGACCGCGACCGGGCTGCGGGTGGTCGCCCAGGCCAGGCGGGTGCTCGGTGAGGTGGACGACCTGGTCCGGGAAGCCACCTCGGGCCACAGCATCCTGCGGATCGGCTACGCCTGGTCGGCGGTCGGCCGCCACACGCCCGCGTTCCAGCGCCGCTGGGCTCAGGCGCACCCCGGGACGGATCTGCACCTGGTCCGCGTCAACTCCGCGACCGCCGGCCTGGCGGAGGGCGCCTGCGACCTCTCCGTCATCCGCAATCCCCTGGACGACCGCCGCTTCGACGGGGCCATCATCGGCCTGGAGCGTCGCCTGTGCGCCCTGTCCGCCGAGGACCCCCTGGCCGCACGCCGGTCGCTGCGCCTTGCCGACCTCGGCGACCGCATCCTGCTGATCGACCGGCGGACCGGCACCACCACACCCGAACTGTGGCCGTCCGGCTCCCGCCCGGCGACCGAGGAGACCCATGACGTCGACGACTGGCTGAACGTGATCTCCAGCGGGCGCTGCGTCGGCATGACGGCGGAGTCCACCGCGCACCAGTACCCCCGGCCCGGCATCGTCTACCGGCCGGTCCGCGACGCCGAGCCCATCGCCGTACGCCTCACCTGGTGGCGAGACGACCCGCACCCCGCGACCCAGGCGGCGATCGAACTGCTCACCGCCCTCTACCGGGGCGAGTGACGCACTCGTCCCACGCGGCCACGAAAGATCACGGACTTGCCCAACTTCTCGGACACGCCCCGCCTACGCCTTGCCCTTCGGCAGCCTGCCGCCGCTCGGTGGCCGCACCGCAGTCGTTCGGTCGGGAAGTCCTGTCCGACCGGACTACCTGTTGACCGCGGTGCGGCCGGGGCCGGAGACCGGTGCCGTCAGGTCACCGGCTTGTACCCGAGGATGAACGTGGCCGGCAGGCCGCTGCCCGGGTTGCCCGAAGTGCTCGGCTTGGCCAGGGAGTACACCGGTGCGTTCACCGCCTGGAGTGCCTCCAGCGCCTTGGCCTCTCCTGCTGCCGCTCCGTAGTAGAGGTGGAACTCTCCCACAAGGCCGGCATTCGGATCGCCGGGTACGGGCTCCACCGGGACGGAGACGTCGAGGACCGTGCCCTGGTCGTACGGTCCGGCGTCGGTGAAGGACCCCTCATGGTGGAGCTTGGGCCGCCCTGAACCCGGGTCGGGCCCGGCCAGACCGTAGTCGCTGGCGAACCCCACGTTGGGGTGGTCCGCCTTGAGGGTGACGTACTCCTTGGTCGCGGTCGGTTCCACGTCCCAGTCGACCACCCGCCGGTAGGTGATGTGCGGCTGGTCGCCAGGCGGAGCCAGTGACGTGACCGTGACGGACACGTCATACAGCTCGGGACGTGCCGAGGGCTTGTACTCGTGCGTGACGTACACCGGGTAGTCGGTGCCCACCAGCCGCACCGTCGACTTGGCGGTGGTCGGCGTGGTGGTGAACTCCGTCACCTCGGCGTTCGCCGACAGCCCGTGGACTCCGTGCGACCAGCCGCTCCACTGGCCGACGCCCTCCGGCGGGGTGACCTGGATGCCCCATCCCTCGCAGTGGCAGGCGAAGGCGGAGACGGCCTCGTAGTTGGTGGGTTTGTGCCGCAGGCCCACCTGGGTGGTTCCGGTGCCGGCGCTGGGCCTGCCGCCCGGAGTGATCAGATTCCCGCCGGGTTGTACGCCGATCTCCACGTCACTGGCGCCGACCGAACCGCCGAACAGCGAGGTGTACTTGGTCTCCCAGCGGCCCTCCTCCTCGCCCTCGCCCGGGCGGCCGTGGCTGATCATCAACGTGACCACGTTGCAGGCGCCGCCGATCCTGGTGTCGAGGGTCTTGTCCTCTTCCCATGCGCTCTTGTCGTCCGCGAAGCAACGCCGGGGAATCCTGTCCCAGTTGACGACGGTGAAGGTCAGGCGCTTGTCGTCGTCCTGCATGGTGCGTACGGCCATGTTCCACAGCTTGGCCGGATCGGCCTGGCCGACGAGGTCGACGTAGTGCACTCCACCGCCCTTGACCGTCCACTTGCCCGAGGCCTTGCCGTCGGCGGGCAGTGCGACGGTCTCGTGCTTGGGGCGGGCCACCGGGAAGGTGGCGTCCGAGCCGGAGCCGCTCAGGGCACTGCACCATTGGGGTACGTCCCCGTCCTGGTAGCGCCAGTACGAGCCGTAGTCCGCGGCCGTGCTGCCGCCGCACAGGTGGTAGTTGGCGACACCGAACACGCGGAACTCCTCGTGGACGTCGCGGTGGTAGTCGTCGGTGATCATGTCTCGGATCTCGGTCGCGCCGTCGGGGAACCAGGCGCCGCCGATCCGCTCCCACGAGTGCCTGATCGCGTCCTGGCCGAACCGCTCGTCGAGGAACTCGGCGAAGATGAAGGCGCCGTACTGGCGGCCCGTGCCGAAGCCGTCCTGCTTGGTGGGTTCCTCCTCGGGTCGCTCGAAGAACTTCGGCAGATTGCGCGCGTAGTCGTAACGGCTGGCCGTCGGAACCGCGGGGTCGGGCGCCAGCGCCTGGTGCGCACCCCATTCCGCGGTGGCCTCCATCCAGGCGTTGAGGCTGCGCATGTTGAAGACGAGCCGCCAGCCGACGTACTTGTACTGCATCGAGTGGAACAGTTCGTGCCGGGGCAGATAGAACTCCTCCGCCTCTTGGCCCGTACTGAACTTCGTCCCGATGTGGATGATGTTCGCGTCGGCGAGCTCGTAGGGCTGCACGAAGCCCACGTTCGGATCCACATGGGTTGAACCGAGGAAGACGGCGACCTTCTTGTCGGTGTCTTCCCTGGGCCTGAAGCCCATCGACGTGTACGTATTCCACGCCTGTTCCAGGGAACGGGACATCCGGTCCACGTAGTTGGGGACGCCGTTGTCCGGGACGTCTCCCTCGGCGGACGTGCCGGCCCCGTCGTACGGGTTCACGTTGTTCTCGCCGCCGACGCTGTAGAACACCGAGAAGTTGGCCGTCTGGTGCACGCACTCGAACTCGCCCGGCAACTTGCCCTTCTGCCCGCACTCGGTGAGTGGGGCGAGCGCGGCCTGCTGCTGGGCCGTCTCGGCGGCCACGTCCTGCGGCTGCCTCGCGATCAGCGGCGCCAGCACGTCGGCGTGGGCCATGCGATTCTGGATGCTGCGCCGCACCGGGTGCCCGACACGGTCCAGTTCACGAGCGAGAATCATGGCGAGGATGGTGCGCTGTTCCTGCGGCAGGTCCTTGTCCCGGTAGCGGGCCGGTACTTTGCCTTGATAACCGAGCTTGGCGTAGGCGTGGTTGATGAACGCCTCTGCGTTGAGGCGTCCGGACCGCAGGTCCTCGAGCATCAGCCGGACGCCGGGCTCGAAGTCCTCGTACGACTCCGGCTCCGGGGTCGGCGGGGGCTCTTCGGCGGTGGTGCGCGGCGCCGGGTCGTACACCGGTTGCTCGTACGCGGCCGGTGCGAACGGCGCGGCCGGTGCGAACAGTGCGGCCTGCTTTTCGACCGCGGAGCCCGGAGCGCGGTCGTCGGTCCCGGCTGCCGCCGTCGGTTGGCACAGCGTCACGGCCAGCGAGGCGACGGCCAGCGCCGCGAGCGCGGTACGGGGTCTGTGCTTCATCGTGCGTAAGGCACCTGAGAAACGCCACATGGCAGATCCCCCCAGATTCTGCGGCCCCTGTCGGCCGGTGCCGGCAGGTGGCCATGGATGCGGTAGGGCAGAGGCTAGAGGGGGAGGCACATTCTGAACATGGGCCTGACAATGTCCACCAGGGCCACGGGTCCTTCCCCCGCCCCGGGAATCGACTTCACGTGCCCCGACCGTTACATCAACCGCCCGATGACGGCACGGCTGACCCTCGGCAGCTCCTCGTCATGCTCGATGCACGCGAACCGGCCGCCGCGCCGGGGCAGGGCCAGTTGCGAGCGCCCGGTGCCTCGGTCACCGCGGCGCTGCGAGGCGGTTAGGGTGCTGGTTCCGTCGCGCACCCCGTCTGCCCGGGAGACAAGGTCTTGAGTAATACCCCAGTACCGCCCTCTGCCCGCGCAGCGCAGAAGCCGCCGAAGAAGCACCGGCGGTTCGCGCTCTGGGGCGTGCTGGGACTGCTTGGTGCAACGACGGCGCTCTGCTCGGTGATATTCGCCTTCGCCCGCCTGGACAGCCGTCACGTCTGCACCCTGGAAGCCACACCAGCGGGAATCAGTGTCGATATCGTCCCGGCGATCGCGAATACAGTGTCCGAGGCGACACTCACGGCTTGCTGGGACGGCGCGTGCCAGGAGCGTCCCTTCGGGCATGGGATGTACCAGCAGAGCGGGCTGCCGGCGGGAGACCCCGTCATGTCGACTGAATCCGTCGCAGCGACGGAAAGCCCTGCAGCGAGCCCCACTCAGACATCGGATCCGGACGAACGTCATGTTTTCGTCGGCCTGAACAGCCTGCCGGCAAAGCCGGTGGACGTCACCGTCGTACTCAAGAACCAGAACGGTGCTCCTGTGCTCCGTGAACGGATCCACGTCACTCCCCAAGTGGTCCGTCCCAACGGCCGAAACTGCACTCCCGGCGGCCCCCAGGCGCACCTGCAGGTCACCGGAGAAGGACGGCTGACACTCCACGCGCAGAGCGCCAACACCCCGACGCCGAGCCGATGATCTGTGCCCGGTCCGGTCAGGCACTGTCCATCGCCAACCCACAAGATCTCCGGTTGTAGTACTTGTGGCGCCCTGCCGTTACGATCATCCTTCTCCGCGTCGAGCGTTGTGCGTCGCGACTGGAGGTGGGAGTGACTGCCACGGTGGGTCCGACCGGAGTGGAAGCGGTGGTGCGGAGTGACGCGGCACTGCTGGAGGACGATCTGGCCGAGTTCCTCGGCTCGTTGGCCGTCGTACCGGCGCTCGGAGGCCCGGGGACGGCATCGGTGTACGACGGGGCGTTACGGCGTTCGTTGTACGAGCCGGTCGCGGTTGCCGTCGGATCCAAGGTGGGGCAAGAGGCGTTGCCGCCCGTTGCCGGGGCGCCCGGCGGCACCAGGGCACCACTGCGCCCCTCGATGGTGTACTGGGCGTACCGCAACTACCGTGGCTTCCCCGACGAGGTCGTGGACGAGGCTTCCTCGGCCGACCTGGCGGTGATCCGCCGCGCGGCGGTGGCGGTGCGGATCCTGTTGAAAGCCGCGGTCGCACTCGACGACGTCCAGGACGGCAGCGACGTCCGCTACGGTGAGGCCTCGCTCCACGTCACCCACGGCGTACCACTCGCCCTCAACACCGGTTCCTGGCTGATCACGGCCGCGCTTCGGCACGCAGCCGATCCGCGGGTCGTGGACAGCCTGGTACAGGCGGTCGGCAACGGCTTCACCGGCCAGGCCGTCGACATGGCCACGCGGTCGGCGTGCACCCGCGCCGAGTTGGTGGACGCGCCGCACGATGTGCGGGTGGACTTCTGGGAGTCGATGGCCGCGCTCAAGACCGGGACGTTGTTCTGGATGCCGCTCGACGCGGCGATCGCAGCCCTACGCGTCGTCGAGGACGAGCGGCGCACACTGGACGACGCCATGCGCAAGCTCGGGCTGGCGAGCCAGTTGTTCAACGACCTGACCGACTTCGTGCCCGAACTAGGCGGGGTCAACACCCACGAGGACTTCGACGGACTGAGCAACCGTGTCTTCCTCGAACTCCTCGACTCCGCACCGCCCGCACAGCGCGCCTCGGCAGAACTGGACAGTGACCGGATGAAGTCGCTCGTCCTCGGCCATCCCAAGCTGGAGCACACACTCCTCGCGCTCGCCGCCGAAGCGGTCGAACTGAAGCGTGCGGCAAAGGAGGCCGTGCACCGCGTGTGCCGCTCCGACCGCAGCGCGGCGTACTTCGACCTGACGATCGAACGCAAGGGGCACCTCATCGACCGTCTCCACCAGACGGTTCGGCAGCGGAGCGGCGTATGACGGCCACGGTGGTCGAGCGCCTGCGCGCAAGCACCCGGGCATGGCACGATGCCTTGGAAACCAGCGGGTTCGCCACCGCGATGGTCGCCGGGACGCTCCCGCTCGACCGGTACGTCGGGCAACTCGCGGCCTACCGCGTGGTCCTGGAGACGCTCGAAGGCGAACTGTCTCGCGCCGCAAGCCCGTCCGTCGACCGGGTGTGGTCGGCGGAACTGGCCAAACTCCCCCTCATCGAGCGCGACTTGCGGTATTTCGCCGAGTTCGACGTCGATCCGAAACCCTGGGCAGCCGGGGAGACAGCGACGTTCGTGCAGGAGATCCGGCGCACCGCGGCATCGGCCCCTCAGGCTCTGCTCGGATTCCTGTACGTCCTGGAAGGCTCCACACTCGGCGGTCTGGTACTGCGCCAGTACGTCACCACGGCCTACCGGCTGCACAACGCGGACGGCGTGGCCTACTACGGCAGCGGCGACCGTGACCGCTGGGCGCGCTTCACAGCCCGCATGAACCAGGCACTCTCCGAGCCGGAGTCGCAAGACCGCGTCATCACCGCCGCCCACCGGGCCTACCACCACATCGCCGCGATGACCGACGCCCTGTCCGTAGGCCTCGCCCCGGGCCCGTGAACCGGCGCCGATAGGTGCACACCGCGGTGTCTGATGCGCAAGGCCGGCGTCGACATGTCCGAGGTGCGGTTCCTGCGGTCGTGCCGTGTCGCGGAGGAACTCGCGGCCAGGCCGCCGGTACGAGCCGACGCAACGGTGGACAGGGTTCCGGTCGAGCTGTTAGGCAGTGACCTCCACAAGTCGATCAACGGGGGATACTCATGCGTTCAGCCGCGCGGCGCGCGACACCGGTGCTGCTGGCAGCCGTCCTGCTGACTTCGTGCTCGTCCGGGCACGGCGACGCCACGGCGCCGGCTCCGGGCAAGCCCTCGTCCCCGGCAACGCCGGCCGCTGCCGAGCGCAGCGACGCCGCAAGTCCTGCCTCGCCGGCGACGAGCCCTTCCGGGACGGCGGGCTACCCCACCACGGAAGCCGCGCCGGGAGCGGCGGTGCCGCAGGTCCGGGACGCCTTCGCCGTCCTCCAGGCCACGTACACCGACGGCTGCACCACCCCGGGGAACTGCGAGTACTTCCTCAACCGGGTGCTGACCAATCTCAACGACCTCTACAACTCGATGAAGGCCAGCCCGAAGGGCACCGGTCACTTCGCCGGTCCCCTCTCGCGGATCCGCGCGATGCAGGACGCCCTCGGAGGCGACTTCTCCTTCCAGAACCTCAAACAGCACCAGAAGCTCCTGCTGGATACCCGGGAGGAGGTCAACACCTGGATGCAGTCCCATCCCGACGACTACCGATGAGGGCCTGCGGCGAAGCCAGGTCGCATTCCTGCTGATGTCCGGATGGCGAGGAGGCCGAGCCGTTGACCCGTCACAGGCCCGAAGATCTGCTCGTCCCGAAGTCACCCGGCCGCACCAGCCCCGTCTCATACGCGAGCACCACCGCCTGCGCCCGGTCCCGGAGTGCCAGCTTGGCGAAGATGCGGGCCACGTGGGACTTCACCGTGGCCTCGCTCAGGGTCAGTTCGGTGGCCAGTTCGGCGTTGGAGAGGCCGCGGGCCAGAAGGGTGAGGACTTCCAGTTCTCGGGGGGTCAGTGTGGCCAGGTCGGTGTGGACGGCGGGTGTGCGAGTGGAGTCCGAGGCGAAGCGTTCGACCAGTCGGCGGGTGATGGACGGGGCCAGCAGGGCGTCGCCGGTGTCGACGAGGCGTACAGCCGCCGCCAGGTGTTCCGGGGTGACGTCCTTCAGCAGGAAGCCGCTGGCCCCGATGGACAGCGCGGTGTAGACGTAGCGGTCCAGGTCGAAGGTGGTCAGGATGAGGACCCGGCAGTCCGGGAGCCGTTCCAGGATGCGGCGGGTGGCTTCGAGGCCGTCCATGTTCGGCATGCGGATGTCCATCAGGACGACGTCCGGCCTGAGTTCGCCTGCCGCCGCCAGCGCTTCCGCGCCGTCTGCCGCCTCGCCCACGACCTCGATGCCGCGGGCGGTCAGGATCAGCCGGAAGCCGGTTCTGATGAGGGTCTGGTCGTCGGCGATGAGGACGCGGGGGGCGGGCCCGGCCGCGGTCGTCGTCATGGGCGGTCCAGGGGGATGCGTGCCCTCACCCGGTAGCCGCCGCCGAGGCGGCGGCGGGCGTCCAGGTCTCCTCCGTACACCGCGACCCGTTCCCGCAGACCGAGAAGTCCGCGGCCCGTGCCGTCCCCGTGTCGCGGGACGGCCCGTGTGGAGGTGGGTTGCGCGGGCGCGGTGCCGGTGAGCACGCTCGGGCCGGTGTTCAGCACCTCCACCCGCAGGGCGTAGTCCGCGTATCGCACGGTCACCTCGGCCTTGCCGCCCTCGCCGTGTTTGAGCGCGTTGGTCAGCGCCTCCTGGATGATGCGGTAGGCGGTCACGTCGACGCCCTCGGGTAGCAGGCGCGGCTCGCCGGAGATCCGCACCTCCACGGGCAGTCCGGCGAACGAGACCCGGTCGACGAGCGGGCCGAGCCGGTCGAGGCCGGGCTGCGGCGCCGGCCCCGCGACTCCGCGGTCGCCTTCCGCGCCCTCGACCAGGTCCTCGTAGTCCGTGTCCTCGCCGTTCTGTGACGGCGCCAGCAGGCCCAGCAGATGCCGCAGGTCGGTCATCGCGCCGCGCCCCGCGTCCTCCACGGCCCTCAGGGCCGCCGCGGCCTCGTCCGGCATGGTGCCCAGCACCTCCCTCGCGGCCCCGGCCTGAACCACCATGAGGCTGACGTTGTGGCTGACGATGTCGTGCAACTCACGGGCGATTCGGTCGCGTTCGGCCGCCACCGCGGTACGGGCGGCGCTCGCCCGCTCCCGCTCCAGCAGCCAGCCGCGTTCCCCCAGGGCGGTCCGCCAGCGGCGCCTCGTACGCACCAGCGCCACCGCCAGCCATCCGGCGGCCGCGCACGTCACCCCCAGCCCCGCCATCAAGGCGTCCGGCTCCCACTCCCACACGGAGGCCACCTTCGCAGAACGGCGCCCCATCCGCATCAGCCTACGGATCCATGGGCCTGCATCCTGAGGATGAGGTGCGGGCCGGAGTGCCATCCAGGGGGCGATGTCCACGCACGTGTCTTCGCCTAGCGTCCCGTGCATGGTCACTGAGGACAGCAGCGGAGAGGCCGTCGTACAACTCGACGGCGTGCGCAAGGAGTACGGCGGGACGACGGCGCTGGACGGGGTGTCGCTCGAGATCCGGGCCGGGGAGGCGGTCGCGGTGATGGGACCCTCGGGGTGCGGCAAGTCCACGCTGCTCAACATGATTTCCGGCCTGGACCGACCGACGGGCGGCACGGTCCACGTGCACGGGGAGAACGTGGGGGCGCTGAGCGAGAAGGGGCTGGCCCTGTACCGGCGGCGGCGGATCGGCATGGTCTTCCAGTTCTTCAACCTCATCGACGACCTGTCCGCCCTGGACAACGTAGCCCTGGCCGCGCAGTTGACCGGCACCCCGGCCCGGCAGGCCCGCCGCCGCGCCCTGGAACTCTTCGAGGAACTCGGCATCGCCGACCGCCGGAACGCCTATCCGGCCGTACTCAGCGGCGGTGAACGGCAACGCGTCGCCGTGGCCCGGGCGTTGATGAACCGTCCCGCCCTGCTGCTGGCCGACGAGCCGACCGGCGCCCTGGACAGCCGCTCCGGCGAGCAGGTGATGGACCTGCTGCTCGACCTCAACCAGATCGGCCAGACGCTGATCCTGGTCACGCACGACGAGCACCTCGCACGGCGCTGCGCCAGCCGACTGGTTCTCCTCGCCGACGGCCGGGTGGCCGGCGAACACACCCTGGAGCCGTCCGCATGAGGGCGGTGTGGCGGGCCGCGCACGCGGCCGTACGGCGGCGCAGGCTCCAGTCGATCGTCATCTGGCTGGTCACGTTGACCTCGACCGGGGCGATCGTGGTCGCGCTCGGACTGGTCGACTCGGCCTCCGCCCCGTTCGACAAGGCGTTCGCCCAGCAGCACGGCCCGCACGTCGTCGCCGCGTTCGATCCCGCCAAGGTCTCGGACGCGCAGTTGACGCAGGCGGCTCGGCGGCCCGGGGTCGAGGCCGCCGCCGGACCCTTCACGCAGGCCGTACTCGACCTGCCGAGGGACGGCGCGCACGGCCTTCCCGGCGCCGTCACGGTCGTCGGCCGTCCCGGTCCCGGGGGCCCGGTGGACCGGGTGGACCTGTGGGCGGGCCGCTGGGCCACCCGGCCCGGTGAGATCGTCGTGAACCGGCAGTCGGACTGGACGCCGCACGACCTCGGCGAGCGGATCAACGTGCCCTCGGGACCGACCCTCACCATCGTCGGTTTCGGCTTCGACATGAGCCGCACCGCGGACGCCTGGGTCGCGCCCGGCCAGATGCCGGCCCTGCACCCGACGGCCACCCAGATGCTGTTCCGCTTCCCGGACGCCTCCTCCGAGAGCCGGCTCCGCGCCGACCTGTCCGCGGTGACCGCGGAACTGCCCAAGGACGCCCTCACCGCCTCCCAGTCGTATCTCACGCTCAAGAGCCAGGTGGGGAGTTCGGCGCGGGCCTACGCCCCGTACCTGATGGCGTTCGGGGTTCTCGGCATCGTGGTGGCGGTGCTCATCGTCGGCAACGTGGTAAGCGGCGCGGTGATCTCCGGCTTCCGGCACATCGGCATCCTCAAGGCCCTCGGGTTCACGCCGGGACAGGTCGTCGCCGTCTACCTCACGATGGTCTCCGTCCCCGCGGTCGTGGGCTGCGTGATCGGCACCGCCGTCGGCAATCTGCTGGCGCGTCCCCTCCTGGAGTTCGTGTTCATGGGGCCGGACGCGGGGATGTTCCACCGCAGCGTCGGCATCGCGCCCTGGGTGAACGTGCTCGCGCTGCTCGGCATGCCCGCCGTCTGCGTGCTCGCCGCGCTCGTTCCGGCGGCGCGTGCGCACCGGCTGTCAGCGGCGCGGGCGATCAGCGCGGGCAGCGCCCCGCGCGCCGGGCGGGCGCTGGGCATCCAGCGCCGGCTGGCGGGCAGCGGGCTGCCGCGGTCGGTGAGCCTGGGGATGGGCCTGCCGTTCGCCCGGCCGGGCCGCAGCGGCCTCACGCTCGCCGCCGTGGTCCTCGGGGTGGCCACCGTGACGTTCGCGACCGGCATGGGCACGACGATGACCAGGTTCGGGAACGCGGGGCGGGACGCCTACCAGGTCTCGGTGTACGCGAGCAGGGCCGACCACGGCAAGGTGATCGAGCCGGAGCACGGGGACCTCGCGCTCCAGTCGCTGCTTCGGTCGCTGCCCGGCGCGAGCGGCGTCACCGCGAGGGGGGTCGCGGAGGCCCGTATCGCCGGCTCGGTGCGATCGGTGATGATCGAGGGGCGCCGCGGTGACCGGCCGCAGTCGGACACCGTGCTCGTCGAAGGCCGGTGGACGCGCCGTACCGGCGAGGTCGTGGCCCCCTCGGCCTTTCTGCACCGGCACGGCCTGCGGGTCGGTGACCGTCTCGTCCTGGAGAAGGGCGACCGCCGGGAGGGGACGGTCGTCGTCGGCGAATCCATGGACATCAACGGCCAGTTGGTCTTCACCGACTGGTCGACGTTGACGGCGCTGTCCCCGGGCGAGAAGCCCATCGCGTACCTGATCGCGTTGCGCGACGGCGCCGACCCGGCCGCCTACGCGCGCGCCGCCAGGGCCGTCGACCGCGGCATCGACCCGGTGCCGCAAGGCCCGAACACCGTCACCCGGACCATCGTCGGCTCCGCGGCGCTGCTCACCGCGATGCTCGCCGTGGTGGCCTCCCTCGGCGTCCTCAACACGGTCGTCCTCAACACCCGCGACCGCCGCCGCGACCTGGGCATGCTGAAGTCGATCGGCATGACACCGCGTCAGGTGACCGTGATGGTGGTGACGTCGATGGCGCTGCTCGGCGCGGTCGGCTCCCTGCTCGGTGTCCCCCTGGGCATCGCGGGCTACGACCTGGTGGTGCCGCGGATGGCGGACGCCGTGGACATCGTCCTGCCCGCCTTCATGACGGACGTCTGGCGGGCCGGCACCCTCGCCCTCCTGGCGCTGTCGGGCGTCGCGATCGCGGTCCTGGGCGCGTACGTCCCGGCACGGGGCGCGGCACGGCTGACGGTGGCGGAGGCGCTGCGCAACGAGTGAGGCCGCCGACGCGGGTTGAGCGGTGCGCGCCGGACCTCGCCGAGCCGGCAGCCGCGGCTCCGGCGGCATCATCCGTCGGGGCCCGCGCATCAGCTTGGAGAAGTCCCGCACCTTGCGCCGGACCTCAGCTGCGGTGTGCACCCTCCGGTCGAGATCACCAGCAGTGCGGGCGGACGAACCATTGCCAGCCCTGGCACTCCACCGATACCACCGGCATCTCGGCGGGCTTCGCCTGTTTCATCCGCTCCGGAGTCCAGTACTCGAGGATCTCCTCGGGGGACGCCGTCTCGCGGTGCACGACCACGCCGCCGGAGCCCCCCGCGTCCGGGACCGTGGCCGACAGGGCCGCGCCGGAGAGTGCGATCGACCCGATGGACGCCGCGAGCACGATCCATGCGCGGGGCGGCAGCGTGGCACGGCGTTTGCCACGGTGGGCGGCACTCATCGGTTCTCCCTGCGCTGCGGATCGGCGGCCTCAGCCTCGTGGCCCCCGGGTGTCAATCGCCACATCCGGCGCTCCAACCTGCCTTTCACGAGAGGCAGTTGGCGTGCGCCGATACAACCGTACCGGGCCAAGAGCTGACCGCCGATCTCTGGTGCACGAACGTCCTCGCCCTCGCACCCACAACCGTCTTCCGGGGCGTTGTCAGTGGTCGCCGATAGCTTCGATCATGTTCCGCCGAGGTGGCGTGAGCGCCCCCTTTCGCATGCATGGGAGATGGTGCGTTGTCGGTCTGGGAGAAGTCGAGCACGGCACGGGTGGTGCCGTCGGCGCGGCCGCGGAAGCTCGCGAAGGTGCCGTTCGTCGAGTTGACCGACGGGCGGTTGCAGGGTGTGGTGTCCAGCGGGTCGGACATCGGGCGCGTGTACGTGTCCTCGGTCGAGGCGGGGACGTACGCGTTCGCGTGCAGCACCAACAACAACCGCCCCTGCGGCGGGGCCCGCGGCATGTTTTGCAACCACATACGCGCGCTCATCGGTGAGGCCGTGCTGCAGTACGGCGCCGAGCGCGTGGCCCGGTACCTGAAGGTCGAGGTGGACTCGGCGGAGCCGGACGCGCACGCCGTCACCGCCGTCATGACGGCCACGCGCCCCGCGGCGGCCGGTAGTTCGGTCGCGGCCCGGGTGTTCAGCCGGTTCCTGCGGCACCTGGCCTATCTCGAACTCGCGCCGAGTACCGCACCGCTGCCCGAGATGCAGTGGTTCCCGACGACGAGGGCGGTGGCCTGATGCATGCCGATCTGCTCTCCGACGCCGTCGACGGCCTTGACGAGGCTCTCACGGCCGTGGACGGGTTCGACGAGGCCCTCGTCACCGGTCTGCTGCGTCCGCAGCCCGGCCAGGCCGCTGGACTGACCGGGCTCGCGGACGCCGTCGCCGGGACGCCACTGGCCGCGCGGGTGGCCGAGGCCGCTGACAAGACGGCCGCCGGAGCCGCCGGCGAGGACCACTTCGTCGCGCTCGCCGCGGCCCGCACCGCCCTGCTCGGTTCCGTGCACGACGCGCTGACCGCCCGCGTCGAGGAGGCCACCGGTCGGCCGCGGGTCGAGGAAGCCGACACCGAAGCGGCCGGCGACAACGAAGAGGCGGCGAATCTGTACGCCGCGGCGCGCAGTTGGTTGTGCGATCTGGCGCGGGCCGGCTGGCAGGGCATCGACCACGAACTCGTCGACGGGGCCGCGCCGGTCGTCTCCGCGATGCTGCCCGACCCGGCGCTGCGCCGCCTGGCCACGCTGCTCGACGGTTTCGCCGCCGAACTCGCCGCCTCCTGCCCGGGGGCGACGCTGGAGCGCGTGCCCGTGCGCCGCTGGGCCGACCTGTGGTCGCGCGCCCTGCTGCTGACGCTGCCGGGCGCGGCGCGCGCGTCCGCCATGGCCGCGGTGACCGGCCGGCTGCTGCCGCTCGGTGTCGACGTGCAGGAGCACGCCACCGCCGTACAGGCGCAGGTGCACGCGGTGTTCGAGCCCGCGGACGGTGGCACGCCCCGGCTGGTGCGGGCCTCGGTGTCCGCGCCCAAGCCGGACACGGTCGTCGGCGCCGGTCTGTGGCAGCTGCTGCGGCCGCGCATGGCCCTGCTGGGGGCCGTGAGCGAGGGTCGCGCCATGGACCTCGACGCGATGCCCGTCACCGCCGAGGGCGACCTGATATGGGACGACGACCGTGCGTGTATGGGCGAGCCCGCCGAGGTCTTCGCCACCGCCCGGGTGGCCCTGCCCACCGCCGCCGCCTTCGCCGTGTCGCCGCTCGACCGGCACCCGGCCCGGATCGCGGTGCCCGTCCTGCTGGAGGGATACGGCGTGGAGGAAGGCGACGACGGAGTCTTCTTCCAGGTCGCCGGGTATCGCCTGGCCGTCGACACCGATCGCGTCCCGGCCGCCGGTCCGCTCTCGCCCGAGGCCGTCGCCGCGTCCGGCGCGTGTGTCGGGCTGCTGCGCTGGGACGCCGGGGAGTTCCTCCTCCAGCCGCTCGCCGTAGAACGGACCGTACGGAAGAAGACCGTCGCCGTGCACGCGGGGGCCTGGGCCGGAGGTACGACCGACAAGGCCGGGGTGCGGGCCGAGAAGGCCGCCACCGACGCCGTCGGCGTGCTGCGCGAACGTGCCGGAAGGCTGCTGCGGAAATGACCGAGGACATCACCGGAGAGGCTGCCGGCCCCGAGCCCGATCCGTACGACAACCGGCGGCAGGTCCTCTACTGGCGCCTGCTGGCCCGTCTCTTCGACCCGGAGGAGCAGGCCGGCCTGGAGTCGGCGAGTCTCGCCGTGGTCGAGGACATCGGCCTGCCGTCCGCGCTGCTCGATCCCGGTGTGTCGGTCGACTCCGTCGTGCAGCGGCATCCGGAGCTGGCCGCCGAGTTCGACGGGCTGATGGCACCGGTGCCGGACGAGGACGGCGAGCGCGACCGGGCCGCCGAGGTGCGGCGGGCGGCGCTCGCGTCGAAGGTGCTGCTGAACGTCTTCGCCTCCCGCCCCGGCACCGTCACCGCGGAGCAGCTGGCCCGCTGGCAGTCCGACGCCGGCTGGCTGGAGCGGGCCCTGGGCTGCCGGCCCGGCGAACTGCGCGGCGGAGGCGGCGGCACCCACCGCATGAGGGCCGGAGGGGGCGTCAGCCCGACTGGTACCGGCGTCGGCGGCCCCACACCCGACCTCAGCCGGCTGATCCCCGCGATCGGCCCGGAGCTCGGCTCCATCGAGGGCGATCTCGTCAAGCGCATGCACCTGCGCGAGGTGCTGGCCGACCCACAGCTGGCCTCACGGCTGACGCCGAGCATGTCCCTGATCGAGCAGTTGCTGCGCGACAAGAACAACCTCTCCGGCGTCGCCCTGGCCAACGCCAAGGCGCTGATCCGCCGCTACGTCGACGAGGTCACCGAGGTGCTGCGCACCCAGGTGGAGAAGGCCACGGTCGGCGAACTCGACCGGTCCGTCCCGCCCAAGCGCGTGTTCCGCAACCTCGACCTCGACCGCACCATCTGGAAGAACCTCACCAACTGGAGCCCGGAGGAGGAGCGGCTCTACGTCGACCGCCTCTACTACCGGCACACCAGCCGCAAGACGACGCCCCAGCGGCTGATCGTCGTCGTGGACCAGTCGGGTTCCATGGTCGACTCGATGGTCAACTGCACCATCCTGGCCTCCATTTTCGCCGGGCTGCCGAAGGTGGACGTCCACCTGATCGCCTACGACACCCAGGCTCTGGACCTCACTCCCTGGGCGCACGACCCGTTCGAGACACTGCTGCGCACCAAGCTGGGCGGCGGCACCGACGGCACCGTCGCCATGCGGCTCGCGCAGCCGAAGATCGCCGAACCGCGCAACACCGTCGTGGTGTGGATCTCCGACTTCTACGAGTGGCGCCACCAGGAGCTGTTCGACAGCATGGCCGCCATTCACCGCTCTGGAGCGAAGTTCATCCCGGTCGGCTCGGTGACCAGCTCCGGGCGCGGCAGCGTCAACCCGTGGTTCCGGGAGCGTTTCAAGGATCTCGGCACGCCGGTGATCTCTGGCCACATCAAGAAGCTCGTGCACGAACTCAAGACGTTTCTCACCTGATCACCGACCGTACGTCCGCGTCGTTGTGATCACCCCGTGGAAAGGCCCTTCCCTCATGTCCGACCTGCTGCGCGCCCCCGCCGAGATCAAGTACGCCGAGGAGCTCGACTGGCTGGAGTCGATCGACGACGGTCCCAAGCCGTTCTCATGGCGCCTGTCCCCGAAGATGGTCCGCCTGTTCATCCTGGGCTCCGAGCGCTCCGACGGCCTGGACCGGGAGATCTCGCAGAAGTGGTTCGGCGACCGCAGCTTCGTCGAGCGTTCCATCGTCACCCTCGCCTCCGACCGCGGTCTGCTGCTCATCGGCGACCCCGGCACAGGAAAGAGCTGGCTGGCGGAGCTGCTGTCCGCCGCGATCAGCCGCAACTCCACGCTGGTGGTGCAGGGCACGGCGGGCACCACCGAGGACCACATCAAGTACTCGTGGAACGTGTCCATGGTCATCGCCAAGGGCCAGTCGCGGGAGTCGATGATCCCCTCCCCGATCATGACCGCGATGGAGGCCGGCGCCATCGGCCGCTTCGAGGAGCTGACCCGGTCCACGAGCGATGTCCAGGACGCTTTGATCTCGATCCTCTCCGAGAAGTACATCTCCGTTCCCGAACTGGAGAGCGGCGGCAGCGACAACATCGTCTTCGCCAAGCCCGGTTTCTCGATCATCGCCACGGCCAACAGCCGCGACCGGGGCGTCAACGACCTGTCCTCCGCGCTCAAGCGCCGCTTCAACTTCGTCCGCATCCCGGTCGTGACGAACAAGAAGAGCGAGGCGGAGATCGTCCGCTTCCGCACCGAGGAACTGCTGCGCCGGCACTCGATCGACCTCGACGTACCGCCGACCCTGCTCGACGTGCTCCTGCAGAGCTTCGCCGACCTCCGCGCGTCCGCCGCGGCGGCCGGCAGCGACGACGAGAAGCTGGAGTCGGCGCTGTCGACGGCCGAGCAGATCGGCGTGCTGGAGGACGCCGTCCTGCACAGCAACTTCTTCGGCGAACGCGCCCTGACCGCCCGCACTCTGGCCTCCTCGCTCGTCGGCTCCCTCACCCGTCGCGAGCCCGAGGACCTGGCCATCCTCAACAAGTACCTGCACGGTGTCGTCGAGCCGCGCAGCAAGGAGGAGGGCGGCTCCTGGCCCGAGTTCCTGGAGGGCGGCCGCGACGCGATCGCCACGCTGTCATGAGCGGGCCCCAGGAGAGCGGCACGTTCGCCGGGCTGCGCGGGCAACTGCAGGAGGCCGCCGCCACGTTCGCGGGCGGCCCCGACGCCCTGGAGGGCATCCTCCTCGGCATGGTCGACGACGTCGACCGGGCGGTGCGCGAGCCGCTGGAGATCTTCCCCGTCTGCCATCACTCGCCCGCCTCGGCGACCGCCATGGCCCGGCGGCTGCGCGAGAAGCAGCCCAAGGTGGTCTACCTGGAGCTGTGCGAGGACATGGCACCGCTGCTGACCGAGCTGCGCAACTGCCGGCTGCCGGTGGCGGTGCAGGCGTTCGCCGGTGACGTGGAGGGCTTCCCCCGGGACTGGGCTCCGCTGTCGGTCGTCGCGCCGATCACCGAGGCGTCCGCCGAGTACCAGGCCATCGCGTACGCGCTGGACACCCCGGGTGTGGAGCTGGTCCTCGTGGACCGGTCCGCGGACCACGCCTTCCAGTGGGACACCGGCGGCGAGGAGGCGCGGGAGGCCGCGGCGGAGGACACCGATCCTCCGGCCGAGGCCGCGCTGCACGGCGAGGCCGTCGGCGTCGACCTCGGGGACCTCCGGCCGCGCTTCGCGGAGCTGGAGGAGCACCTGCTGCGCCACGGCAGGGTGCGGCACTGGTCGGAGTGGTGGCACCAGTACGTCGAGGTGCCGCTCGGCGACAGCGCCGCCGACCACGACACCTATCGCCAGGTGATGCTCCTCGTCGGCAGCCTGTTCCGGCGCCTCGCTCCGGGCGACGGCGCCCGGGTCCGCGTGGACGAGGACCGCGAACGGTACATGTGGACCCGGATGCGCGAGCATCTGACTGCCACCGGGACCGATCCGGCGGACTGCCTGTACGTGTGCGGGGCGTTCCACGCGGTCAGCCGCGTCGAGGAGTTCGGCGTGCACGGCAGCGCCGACACGTTCACGATCTCCCCGCGCACCGCCACCACCTGGCAGTACGGGCTGATCCCGTCCAGCCACGCGGCGATCGAGGCGCAGTTCGGCCTTGCCGCCGGCTCGGTGTCGATCGCCTCGACGGAGTGGGCGAAGAGCCTGAAGCGCACCCGTGTGCAGCCGTACCGGCTGGCGGGCCAGGCGGGCACGAAGAAGTCCCCGGCGAAGAAGGACCTTGCGACGAAGGCCTCGGCGGCGAAGGTCCGAGGAAGTCAAGCCACCGTTCCAGTACCGGAGTCCGCCGCCGCGGACCGGCTGTCCGGGTTCCTGCGCAGGCCGCCCGTGCTCGACGGCCTGGACGAGGCCGAACTGCTCGGCTGGTCGGTGGACATCGTGCGCGCGGCCCGGCGCAACGGCTATCTCGCCTCCACCGCCGACGCCATCGCGGTGTTCGAGACGTCGGTCCTGCTCGCCGGGATGCGGGACCGGGCCAAGCCCACGCCGTACGACTTCCAGGACGCGGCGGTCACCTGCATCGAGAAGGACGCCGTGCCGGGGCGGCGGGACGTACGACGCCTCGTCGAGATCATGATGGGCGGCGACCGGATCGGCCAGGTCGGCTACGACGCGCTGCCACCGCTCGCCCGCGATGTGCACGACCGGCTGGCGCCGCTCGGACTGAAGCTCCAGCAGCGGGGCGTGCAACGGGCCCTGCTGGACATGGCCTCCCGGCCGGAACTCCAGGCCTGCTCCGACGTCCTGTGGATGCTGCGGCGCCTGATGCCGCACGGCGCGGCCCGGCCGATCATGGGCGAACGGCGGCTCGGTGAGCGTTCGATCCAGGAGTCCTGGGACCTGGCGCTCGGCACCCACCAACGGGCCCTCATCGAGCTCGGTTACGAGGGCGTCAGCATCGAGCAGGTCCTGGAACAGCGACTGCGACGCGACGCCTACGGCCAGCAGGCCACGACCGCGACCGTACTGGCCGCGGTCGAGGACGCCACCCTGTACCTGCGCAGCCGCCGCCTCGCCGACGAACTCGGCACGCACGCGCTGAAGGTGCTCGCCACCGAGCGCAGCGTCGACGGCGCGCCGGAAGTGCTGCGCCGGGTGCGCGGGCTGCTGGCGTACTACCGCACCAGCGAACCGGTGCTGCCGCAGTGGATCGAGTCGTTCGTCAAGACCGGTTACGCCCACTACTGCACGCTGCTGCCGGTGGCGTTCCGGGACGAGGACGCCACGGTCGGGCAGGTCGCGGCGATGCTCGGCTTCCTGTTCAGCATGGAGAACCTCGCGCTGTCACTGGGCTGCGACCGGGCCCAGTTGGAGCTGGCGGTCGCCCAGTCGCATCCCGAGGAGCCGTCGAAAACCGCCCTGTTGTGGGCGGCGCAGGTGCAACTCGGCACGCTGTCCCGGGCCGAGCTGCGGGGCCGGTGCGACGCGCTGCTGGACAATCCGCTGGTGGTGCCCGCCTATCCCCGTTACCTCAGCGGCTTCGTCCATGCACTGGAGCCGGTGCCGGGGTTGGCGGACGTGGTCGTGGAGGCGGTGTCGAACGCGTTCGGGCGGCTGCCCGACGCGGTGCTGCTGCCGTGGCTTCCGCTGCTCATCACCACCTTGCGGTCCGGCGCCGCGGAGCTGGCCCCGCTGCTGATCCGCGAAGCTGGGCGGATCTTCCCGGGGCGGCTGGCGGCCTTGGACGCCTGGATACCACCGTGGCGGACGCCCCCGGTCCCGCCCGCCACCCGCCGGACGCGGTCCGGAGGACACGACCGCCGGGGCGCCGCGCTGCTCCCGGCGCATCCGGCGACCTGCGACGCGGTGGCGGAGCTGCTGGGCTGCACGCAGGGGTGGACACCGGCCGACGCCCCGCCCCCGTCGGGCCTCGGGTTGCTGACCGCGCATCCGGCGACGTGCGACGCGGTGGCGGACCTGCTGGGCTGCGACGGCGCGTGGGCGACGTCCGGCTCTGCGCCTTCGGGCGCCGCACTGACGAGCCGGCATCCAGCCACGGCGAAGGCCTTGGAGTCCCTGCTCACGAGCACATGAGAGCGAGCGCTTACGGCGCCGGCCGAGTCCTGGGCCCACCAGGATCCGGCCGGCCCGGCGTGCCGGTCAGCGGGCGTCCGCGTTGCGACGTCGCGTCGCCTTCCTCGCCGGCCGGTGGATGATGTCGTCGTCGGACTCCTCGCGCGGGACGTAGCAAAAGCCGTCCTCCGCCTCGGAGTCGTAGTCCACGACGACGTTGTCCCTGGTGAGCTTGGCCCGCCAGGACTGCAGCCTTTTCCTGGAGTCCTGGTCAAGGCTCATGCCTGCTCGGGCCCTGGCTTCCACCCGGAGCATCGCCAGCGGATACAGCTGTCGGTGCCGCGCCTCCACGGCCCAGGCCCTCAGCCCGGCCCACGCGGCGGAACATTCTCCCGAGGCCGGCGCGCAGTGAGCGACGGCGGCCAATCTCCATCGCCGGAGCAGCAGGTCCAGCCGTCCGTGCCGGTCGGCGGCAGGGCGGCCGGGCCGTCACTCCGCCGAGCGCGCCCCGCCCGGTGCTTCGCCCAAGCCCGTTTTCCCGCTCCGCGCCGCGCGGAACCGGCGCCGGATGTGTCGGGTCGGTGGCGATTCCGCGTGCTGCGCGTGAACATCGTCGCGCGGCGGGTGTTCTTCGCCACAGCGATGCGCAAAGCAGTGAGGTCGAGGTGTCACCATTTGCCCCGCAGATGTGCAGATTTGCGATGGCCTCGCCATTCAATTCACTGTCACATCAGCTCTGATCAAGGAAAACACTACCTCCTCACAAGCTGCTTTAAGATCGTTAATGATCTGGTTCCCCCATGCCTGCATCCTGACCCCGGATGCTCTTGGCAATCGCGATCACAACCGGCTGCGCGGCTCGCGCGACAGCCACACGTGTGCAGAAAGGTGAACACCATGGCCCTCGGACTGCTCCGCCGTCGGCGTTCTCACAGCGCCTCCGGTGCCGCGCCGGGCCTTTCCATTCCCCTGCCGCCCGGCGCGGGCGCGTTCGGCTGCGAGGTCGTCGACCCCATGGGGCAGCCCATGGGCGGAGCCGAGGTCACGGTGACCGCGCTGGACAGCCACCGCGTCGTGACCCACGGCACCACCGATCCGTACGGCTTCTTCATGGCGGCGCTGCCACCGGGCTCCTACAGTGTGCGGACCGCGGCCGAAGGCCTGTCGCCTGCCCGCGAGACCGTCGAGATAGCCGCCGGCGTGGCCCCTGCCCCAACGCGCATCACGCTGGAGCCCGCCCGTCAGCTGGAACTCCCGCCGCCCGGTACCTGGTTGTTCGACCCGCCGCACACCGCGATCCGGTTCATCGCCAAGCACGTGGGCATGGCCCATGTCCACGGCCGCTTCACCCGCTTCGACGGCGGCATCCGCGTCGCGCAGAACATGGCCGATTCCCAGGTCTCGGTGCGCATCGACGCCTCGAGCATCACCACGGGCAACAAGACCCGTGACAACCACCTGCGTTCCGCCGACTTCCTCGACGTCGCGCGTTACCCGTACATCGACTTCGTCAGCACCCGGTTCGTCTACCGCGGCGGCTCCAAGTGGACGCTGCACGGCTCGCTCACCATGCACGGCACCAGCCGTTCCGTCGGCCTGGACACGACATACCTCGGGACGGTGAACGGCGGTTACGAGCAGGAACTTCGCTGCGCGGCGCTGGCGAAGGCGGAGCTGCACCGCGAGGACTTCACCCTGAACTACCGCTCGATGCTGGCTCGCGGCATCGCGGTCGTCGGACCGACCGTCCAACTGGAGCTGGACGTACAGGCGATGTACCGCACCCCCGACACGCCCACGCCGCCGGAGTAGGCGCGCCTCCGTACGCTCACGCAGCGTACGGGCCTTCCTCCTGGCGTGCGCCCCCGCGCGCCCCTGACGGTGGCCCTCATGAACGTGACCACGCCCCACACATCCACCGTCGCCAGGACATTCGCACAGCAACTGTCCTCCACCCGTCGCGGCGCACGGCTCGCCCGGTTGCTCGCATCGGCGGAGTTGCGGGCCTGGGAGATGTCACCGTCCGTGGTCGAGCGCGCGGAGCAGATCGTGGCGGAGCTCAGCGCCAACGCGGCGCTGCACGGCCGGGTCCAGGGCCGTGACTTCCGCCTGGCGCTCCGCCTGGACCTGGTGGCCGGCCTGCTACGGATCGAGATGACTGACGCGCGTGGGGATCAGCTCCCTTCAGCCCGCACGGACTTCACCATGTCCCCGGACGCGGAATCAGGCCGCGGTCTGATCCTGGTCGCAGCCCTGGCGGACCGCTGGGGCACGGAGCCGTATCCGCCCGGCGGCAAGACGGTATGGGCGGAACTCAAGGCTCGATCCTCGTGAGCGGCTTCCGTCTCCGGTGTGGAGCGGCGGACTGCGCGTCGACACCGCGGCCGGCTGGGACGAGGTTCAGGCCGATGCCGGCTCCCAGCGGTAGTCGCCGGCGACGTCGCGGTAGGGGCGCAGCAGCGACTCAAGCTCCGTACGCACCAGATCGGCGTCGCCCGGCGGCAGGTTCAGTGACGCCCGCCGCATGCGGACACTCCAGGTGGCCGGGTCGGGAAAGATCGACAGCCGCGGCACCAGATCGCGCAGAACCAGTCCCTCGCGGAACGGGGCCAGGCCGGAGAACTCCAGTCGGCAGCCTTCCGGGAAGGAGCGGTCACCGAAGACGACCGGCTCGTCAAGGACCCGCACGGCGCTGGCGACCACGGCCCGGCCGATGACCCGTCCGAGGTCACGGGTCGGGTTCCGGAAGCATCCCCGTGTGGTGTAGAGGAAGATCTCATCGCCCTCTTCCAGCGCTCGGGCCGCCTTGGCCCGACCCGCCGGGAACGCCATCCGCTGCTCGGTCACCACCCAACTCAGGGCGGCCCGGTCTCCGATGATCAGCAGGTGCGTGGACGGCATATCGATCACGATAGCCGGGCGAAGCCGCTCGGTGCCGTGCCTCCCTACAGACCGGCTCGCGCCAACAACACAGGCAGCGCCTGCGGCTTCACCTTCTGCACGGAGCGCACCTGCCCGAGTCCGAGCTCGTCGCGGCCGACGGGGTTGCGGCACAGCGCGTCCGTCGCCTTCGGCAGCAACGTCGCGTCGACCCGGTAGGAGAAGTCCGGTTCGTCGGGATCCTCGTATGGCTCGCCATCCACCTCGGCCACCGCCGCGACCGCCGACTCCGGTTGGCTGAAGAAGAACCAGAGGCGGTCACCCCGGGCCATGCGGTTGCGCCGGCTGAGCCAGAGGTCGAGCTCAGGATCATCGTGCGCGAGACGGCGGATGGTCTCCTTGGTGGAAGGCTCTCCGTCCAGCGTGTCCTTGTTCGGGTTGAGGATGTAGATCCAGTCTTCCACGTTTCCCCCAATCGCCTCGGGACCCGTGCCGTGTGGGTAGAGAGCCCCTTCTTGTCGCCTCATCGTGGCAGCCAAAGGAACCGCCCGGAGACAAATGACCAACCATCAGGCAGCAAGCAGGCCTCATCCGGCATCATGACCGACGTGACAGGCGGGGTGGACGTGCGCACGGCGGCCGAGCAGTTCGTTCGGACGACCGTCTCGGAGGTGGAGTCGACCGCCAAGGAGGAGCGCGAGCGGGTGCTGTCCCAATTTCCGTTGGAGGGTTGGAAGACGCTGCCGCTGGAGCGCTATGCACTCGGGCAGTCCGCGCCCGCCGGATCGGAACCGACGTACTGCAGGCTGTTGGAGTTCCTCACCCCGAACCTGGGCAGCATCAAGGGTGGCAGCGCCGCGAAGCACATCATGTACCGCCACAACTCAGGCGAGTGGCGCCTGGCTGCTCCCCTGCGCAAGGCAGACCCTCAAG
The DNA here is from genome assembly GCF_053601495.1 of Streptomyces sp. NPDC004721. Lineage (NCBI taxonomy): Bacteria > Bacillati > Actinomycetota > Actinomycetes > Kitasatosporales > Streptomycetaceae > Streptomyces > Streptomyces sp. NPDC004721. Next base: position 78,529 of record NZ_JBSGBZ010000003.1, on the reverse strand, counting down.
ACGCATGGGAACAGCTCCGCGGACAGTTCGTCAGCGCGTTCAAGGCAGTGACCGACGGGGATTTCGAAGCGGTGGACGACCTCCCTGTGCTGCGGTTTGGTCCTGCCCTGGTGACCAAGTCGCTGGCTATCTACTTTCCCGAGCACTTCCTGCCCATCTACTCCGCCGAGCACCTGCGAAGGTTCCTCACCCTGCTGGGCGGCACGGTGGAGGCCGACTCCCCGGCCTGGCGCAGCAACCGAAGGCTTCTCGAGCTCATTCGGTCCCGACCGGAGTTCGCGGGCTGGAGCAGCTACGAGGTGATGCACTTCCTCTATCAGGAGTTCGATCCGCGTCCCCGGCAGCGCACCATCTGGAAGATCGCTCCTGGCGAGCGCGGTCGCCACTGGGACGAGTGCCGCGACGGAGGGTTCATCTGCGTGGGCTGGGACGACCTGGGTGACCTCGGCCAATACCAGAGCGACACAGAGCTCAAGGACACCTTCGACAGGCACTATCCCGGCAGTAGCGGCGGCAGCCTGACCACCGCACGAAGGCTACTGGCCTTCCGCGACCTGGAGACCGGCGACCGGATCGTGGCCAACCGGGGGATGGACGAGGTACTGGCCACCGGCACTGTCGCCAGAAGCTACCAGTTCCTCCCCGATCGTCCGGAGTACCAGCACGTCGTCTCGGTGACCTGGGATCTCTCCCATGCCCAAAAGCTGTCCAAGCCCCAGCACGGCTGGCGGTCCACCTTCGCCAAGGTCGATCCGGCACTCTTCGCCAGGTTGACCGCGCAGGGGAGCAGCCCCACCGTGGGCGCCGCCCCGACGCAGTCCGGCACATCGGTCGCCCTACCGGAGGACGTGCAGGCCGTACTCGACGCGCTCGAACGCAAGGGACAGGTCATCCTGCACGGGCCACCCGGTACCGGCAAGACTCGGCTCGCCCTCGGTGCCGCCCTGGCCCTGGCCGGCCGTGGGGACGTGCTCGATGACTCGGAACCGGGGCGTCGTGCCGAGGCTCAGGCCGAAGTACTGCGCAGTGACGGTGTCAGGCTGGTCACCTTCCACCCCTCATACGGGTACGAGGACTTTGTCGAGGGCTTCAAACCGGACCTGAGCGCCCAGGGCCCCGGGCTCACTCTTACCCTTGCGGACGGCCTGTTCCACAAACTGTGCAGCCGGGCCTCAACACATCCGGACCTGACGTTCCTGCTGATCATCAACGAGATCAACCGCGGTGATCTGCCGCGGATCTTCGGTGAGCTGATCACACTCCTCGAGCTCGACAAACGCAACCTCCCCGTTGACTTGCCAGTCAGTAAGCGCAGCTTCTCCGTGCCGCCGAACGTCCGGATCATCGGCACGATGAACACCGCCGACCGGAGTATCAGCCACCTCGACGCCGCGGTGCGCCGCCGCTTCGCCTTCCTGAGCGTCGGCCCGGACCCGGACGCCGTCTCGGGAACGGTCGGCCCGCTCGACCTGGCGGCGTTCTTCGAGTCCCTCAACACCCGTATCACCCGCCACCTGGACGCCGACCACCAGATCGGACACGCCTACCTGCTGCGCGACGGCGAGCCGATCGCCACCGAGGAGGATCTTGCGGCTGCCTTCCACCACGAGGTGATCCCGCTCCTGGAGGACTACTGCCTCGGCCGGGCCGACCTGTTGCACAGCATCCTCGGCGGCCTGGTCGACGCGGACACCGGACGGCCCTTGCTCATGTCCCCGCAGGATCTCGCCGACGCCCTGGCCACCGAGTTCACCAGCGGTACTCAGGGCCCCGATGCCTGACCGGACCGAAGTCCGGCTCGGCGAGTACGAGTCCGTTTCGCTGGGCAGCGAGCAGCTCACCTCCCGAGATGTCGACCGCTTACACGCCCTCCGGGCACGAGGCTGCCTCTCCCTGCACCCGGACCGCGCCGGGTGGCGACTCAAGGCCGACGCCACCGTCGGGGTGGTACTCCTGGACCGTGTCCGGCTGGTGGTCGAGCCGAAGTTCGCCATCCCGGGCAAGCAGCTCATGGCCTGGCTCGCCTACGCTCTCGGCGCGCCCATCCCGACGACGGTCCGGCGGTGGACGACAGCTCCGGACGGCTACGCCGACCTCGTCGCAGCCGCCCTGCTCGACGAGTGCCAGAAGCTCTTGCGAGAAGGGCTGCGCCGTGACTACGTCCGTCGCCAGAGGCTCGAGCCGGTCTTGCGGGGACGTCTGGACGGCGCCGCTCAGGCCACGCGCCGCTACGGGCAACTGGACCAGCTGCACGTGAGGACCTTCGACCGGGAGACGGACGTCTGGGACAACCGTGTCCTGGGAACCGCACTCAAGGCCGCGTTCGCCCTGACCACCCACTCCCAACTGGCACGCGACCTGCACGCCGTCATGGGCGCGTTCCCCCATGCCGCTACCCCGTTCGCCACCCTACGCGCGCTCGACCGAGTTCAGTACACGCGCCTCAACGTCCATTACCGCCCCGCGCACACCTGGGCGCGCCTGCTCCTGCGCGGCGGAGGCGTGACCGACCTGCTCACCGACCAAGGCAGCGCCGCAGGCGGCCTTCTGCTAGCCATGCCCGCGCTTTGGGAAGCCGTGGTCCGACGGATGACCACCGAAGCTGCAGCCCCGCACGGCGGCCACCGCGTGCCCAGCAACGGTGGGGCCGGCATCACCGTACGCGGAGATCTCGGCAGTGCTTCCACGTTCCGCCCGGACCTCTTACTCAGCCTGCCCGGTCCCGACGCGTCCCGTCGCGTGCTACTGCCGATCGACGCCAAGTACAAGCGCTACGACCGCTACGGCGTCAGCGCCGCCGACATCCACCAGCTCCTCACCTACAGCGCCGGGTATGCACCCTCCGACGCGCCGAAAGCGGTAATCGTCCACCCTCGGCCCGATGGACACGGCCGACGCACCCTTGAGGTCGGCGGCCCTCAGGGCGCTTTGGGTGTCATACACGTCCTCGGGATCGACACCCATGCACATCCTCAGCAGGCAACCGAGTGGGTCCGTACCACGCTGGCGTGAGCCACGACGGCCACGACTGGGCGGTGAACCAGCTGGCCCCGCGCCGCTGATCGCCGACATCTCGCGGGCCAGCACGCTGTGGTGTCCGACCAGGAGCGCCAGCGCCACACTGTACACAAATTCGAACCCTCTATAATTCTGAATTCCGTTGACGGCGCTAACAAGCTTCCGCCATGCTCAAAGCGCAAACGCCTTGCCTCATCTGCCGCGCCGGCATCCACGGACGCGCCCTGCACTAGGACCAGAACATGACGAACCACCCTCCCGCCTCCTCTACCGCCCCCGCCTCGTCCTCGGACACACCCGGTTCTCTGCGCGACCACCTCCTCGACCGCTTGGAGCGCTCCGGCCTCGCCCTTGAGGTGCGGACGCTGCTGCGCGAATTACTCCCCGGCGAGCGCGCCCGAAGCAGTGGGGGGCGGATGGGCCCCGTCCATCTGCGATCCATCACCGCGGCCGGCTGGCGCGGTGTCGGGCCGCGGACCACGCTCGAACTGCCGCCGGGCCCCGGCCTGATCGTCATCGCGGGTCCCAACGGCGCCGGCAAGTCGAGCTTCGCGGAGGCCGCGGAGACCGCGCTGACGGGGGTCAACTCCCGGTGGGAGGGGCGGCGGGCCCGCGACTGGCAGGGTGGCTGGCGCAATCTGCACAGCCCCGACGTCACGCCCGAGGTCTGCGTCGAGCTGTCCGTCGGTGAGCGCGGGGAACGCGTCAGGGTGCGGCGGACCTGGTACGGGACCAAGGTCGACGACACCCGGACGCGAGTCCAGACGGAGGACGGATCGGAGCGGAAGCTGGGGGAGGTCGTCGACGCCGAGGCGCTGGAACTGGCCCGTCCGTTCCTGCCATACAGCGAACTTGGGTCAATGATCAACGGCACGCTCGGCGGGCTGCACGATGCCTTCTTCAAGCTGCTCGGGCTCGAGTTGCTCGCCGAGTTCGACAGGCAGGTCAGGGATGTCGTGAGTGAGTGCGACCGGGCCGTCAAGGAGGGGGACGCGCTTACCACGAAGCTGTTGTTAGAGTTGGCCGCGCTCGACGACCCCAGGGCCCGCGAGGCCGCGACGGCGCTGTCCGGGACCAAGCGCGACGTCGGCCGAGTACGGGCGCTGTTGGAGAGTCGTACCCCGGCGGCCGAGAGCGAGCTGGCCCGGCTGCGGCAGTACGCAAGCCTGGCCGGGCCCGACTTGGGTGAGGTCGACGGAGCCGTCGCCCGGCTGAGGAAGGCCGCTGCCGGCGCCGAGGATGCGCGGCAGGGCAGCGCCGAGGACGCCCGTCGTCTGGCCCGGCTGCTGGCGGCGGCGCTGGACCACCGGCGTGCCTCCCAGAGTGCGGACTGTCCGGTCTGCGGCGCGGAGAACCGGCTCGACCGGACGTGGGCCGAGCAGGCGCGGGCCGAAGTGGAGCGGCTGCAAACGGAGGCCGTCGGCGCCGAGGCCGCACGGCAGGCCGTGACGACCTCAGTGCGGGCCGTCCACGATCTCGTACAACCGGTGCCTGTGTGGCTGCGGGGCGAGCCATCGGCCCTCGCCTCGGTCTGGCAGGACTGGGTCGTGTGCCGGGACATAGGCCATCCGCGAGAACTGGCTGATCGTACCGAGAGCGCCGCGTCCCGGCTGGACGACGCCTGCCGGCAGGTGCGGGAGGATGCCAGCCAGCGGCTCGCCGGGCATGACGGCGCGTGGCAGCCGATGGCCGTGCGGCTCGCCGAGTGGCTTGGCGTGGCCGAGGCGGCCGAGATCGCCCGCGAACGCCGCGCGCAAGCACGCAAGGCCCGAGCCTGGCTGCGGCCGATCATCGACGAACTGCGCGACGAGCGGCTGCGGCCGTTCGCCGAGCGGTCCCAGGAGGTGTGGCAGAAGCTGTGCGAGCACAGCAGCGTCACGCTCGGGTCCGTCACGCTCGCGGGCACGCCCGGGCGCGGTCGCGTCGAACTGGACGTCTCCGTGGACGACATGTCGGCACCCGCCTACAGCGTGATGAGCCAGGGCGAGCTGCACTCCCTTGCGCTCTCCCTCTTCCTGCCGCGCGCCACACACGCCGCCAGCCCGTTCGGGTTCCTCGTCATCGACGACCCCGTCCAGTCCATGGACCCCGAGAAGGTGGAGGGGTTTGCCCGGGTCCTCGACGCGTGCGCCCGGGACCGGCAGGTCGTCGTGTTCACCCACGACACCCGGCTCCAGCAGGCCATCGCGCACCTCGGTATCAAGGCGACGGTTCTGCGCGTCAGCCGTCAGACAGACCCGGTGGTGAGGGTGGAGACTTTCACTGACCCGGTGAAGCAGGCCCTGGCGGAGGCCCAGGACATCTCCTGCGACCCCAACCTGCCGCAGGACGTGGCCGATCACGTACTGCCCGCCATGTGCCGGGTGGCCGTGGAGGCCGCCTGCCTGGAGACCGCGCGGCGCAGGCTCCGTGACGAGCAGGGGCTCGGTCTGGGGGACATCGAGACGCGCATCGCGTCCCTGGACCGCACCAAGCGGTATGTGTCTCTCGCTCTGCTCGGCGACGATCGGCCGTCCGCCCGGGACGCCGTGGAACGCGCCAGTCCGGGCGGCTGGGCCCTGATCGAGGCCTTCAACTCCGGCTCGCACGCGCCGCTGCCCTCGGTCGACGACCGCAAGGCCCTGGTCGCCCGGACCAAGGTCCTCGCGGCAGCAATCCGGCGGAGCGCCATCCGTGGTGAGGGAAGCACGGGGGGTGTCCGGTGACCGTTTCCCCGGAGGCCCTCGTCGCAGCCGCCGACCGTCTTCTGCGCCCGCCGGCGGGCACGGTGCACACGCTGGCCCCTGGCCTGCGCGCTCGAGCCTCAGCGGTCCTGCTCCGCATGGCGCTCGACCAAGCCCTGGATGACTACTGGCGGCGGATCACACGATCCATGACGCTGATCGGCAAGCACCGCATGCTGTGCCTGGAGTGGTACGCGGGCTCCGACACCGCCCGCAGGTGCCGCACCACCTGGTCGGGGCTCAGTGCGGCGTGCCACTACCGGACGTACGAACTGCCTCCGGCCCCGGCAGAGATCGTCACCCGGCTGCTGGAGGTCACCACCCTTCTGGCAGCCCTGCGCGCCGAGCCGCACACGACTCCGGCGACGCGGAACGCGGACTCCTGAGGCGCAGCGCCATCTGCCGGATCCGGCATCGAGCTGCCTGCGCCCAACAGGCACCTATTGTTCTTGTTTGAAAGCACCGCGCACGGTTGGGGGGAATGATGACGATGGCCGCTGACGGCACGCCGTACCCGGAGTTCCGGCTGCGACTGCCAGGTGGCGGTCCCGAGGCCCGAGGACGGCTGCTGACCGAGAAGGGGACAAACGGAAGTCAGAAGTTCGTCGTCCTGGCCGGGTCTCCGGGGCGGTCGCACGTAGTGCCATCGTTCCCGGCGCGCATGCCCGCGGCGTACCGATTGAGGCAGCGTCTGATCGACGAAGGGATCCTCACGGAGTCGGCCACCTGGCCCGGATGGCTGGAGACGACACAGGACGTCGAATGTAATTCGCCGTCGGCCGCGGCGGAGATCCTGGTCGGTCGCAGCGCCAACGGATGGCTGGAGTGGAAGACCTCCGACGGTCATCCGCTGTCCGACTTCCTCGACCAGGTGTGGTGGGGACCCAACCGAGCATGGCTCGTGCGTGGTTCGAACGTCTCCGGCCTCGACCTCGTCCGACGGCTGTGGCTGCGAGAGGGACTGGTGACCTTGCAGGCCCGGCACCTGCGGCAGGGTGTCGAGCAGGGCATCAGCAAGGACAGGCTGCGCGCCTCCGTCGAGGAGGACTACGGCTCCACCGCTACGTACAACCAGAAGGTCCAGCTGGTGGAGGAACTGCACATGTTCCTCTCCCGTATGCGGCCCGGCGACATCATGTGCACCATCTCGGCTGGTCGGTTGTACGTCGGCGAGATCACGGGAGACGCCGAGCAGCTCGTCTCCGAAGATGGCCGCTCCGACCTGCGCCGGCCGGTGGACTGGGCGGGCGACGGCCACGCCTACGAGGGCCTGCCGGAGGCGCTCCAGCAGAAGCTCTCGGCACAGCACGACGTGGTGGATCTGACCGCGGTGAAGGATCTCATCGACGGCCTGGGTATAAGTGACGAGGACCTGATCGAGGAGGCGGAGGCCGCCGACCGGGACCCGACCATGGAACATCCCGCGCTGACCGCCCGCCGTGAGCTGGAGCTTCCCGAGCCGACCGGGGAGCTCGCCGCGGAGCTGCTCGTGCACGACACCGGCTGGCTGCGCGAGGTGCGTGATCTGCTGTGGGACGAGCGGCAGTTGGTGCTGTACGGGCCGCCCGGTACCGGCAAGACGTATCTCGCTCTGAAGCTGGCCGAGTTCTTGGGCGGCGGGCCCGAGCAGGTCAAGCTCGTGCAGTTCCATCCGTCGTACGCGTACGAGGACTTCTTCGAGGGCTTCCGTCCTCAGGAGGATTCCCGGACACGGGAAGTCGCCTTCCGGCTCACCGCCGGCCCCCTGCGCGAGCTCGCCGACCTTGCCTCCCGCGAGGGAAACCGGCACATCCCGCACTTCCTGATCATCGACGAGATCAACCGCGCCAACCTGGCGAAGGTCTTCGGTGAGCTGTACTTCCTGCTGGAGTACCGCAACAAGTCGGTGCGGTTGACCTACTCCGGCGACGACTTCGCTCTGCCGCCGAACCTGTTCGTCATCGGCACGATGAACACCGCCGACCGGTCGATCGCCCTCGTCGACGCGGCCATGCGGCGGCGGTTCGCGTTCGTGGAGTTGTCGCCGCGGACCGAGCCGACGAGCGGGCTGCTGCGGCGCTGGCTGGAGCGGGAGGGCAAGGATTCCGAGCCCGCCGATCTGCTCGACGCCCTCAACTCCCGTATCGATGACGCGGACTTCCGCATCGGGCCCTCGTACCTGATGAAGAAGGGTGTCTACCGGGAAGGCGGCCTGGAGCGGACCTGGCGGACGAAGATCCTGCCGCTGCTGGAGGAACACCACTACGGGGAGGCTGTGGACGTCGAGAAACGGTACGGGCTGGCCGCGCTGCGGGAGTCGCTGGGGTGACGCGGGTCGTCGAACTCGTCGAGTACGCGCCCGCCGTCAATCTCGCCCTGCCCGACGCCGTCGGCCGGGCGCTGGCGGCCGGGGACGTCGTCGATGCGGCGCCCGACCCGTACGCGGTCGGCCGCTGGGTGCTGCAGGCGGGCAGCAAGGTCGGGGCGGTCACCGTCACCGGAGCAGGGGTGGACGAGCCGGTCACCGTGCGCGTCACCCCGAAGGTGCCCATCGTCCGGCTCTTCTTCCTACTTGGTTACAGCCTCGACCCCCCCGGCGCGTGGCGCGACGAAGAAGTGGATGTGGCCGAGCACCGGGATCTGCTGCCCGCGCTCGCCCACGCCGTGGAACGGCAGATCGACCGGGCCCTGCGGCAAGGACTCCTGCAGGGATACCGGGCGACCGAGGAGAGCGCCCTGGTCGTTCGCGGGCGGATCCGGGAGGCGGAGCAGGTCCGGCGACGGTTCGGCGCGACGCTGCCGGTGGAGGTGACGTACGACGAGTTCACCACCGACATCGCCGAGAACCGGATCCTGCGCACGGCCGTCGAGCGGCTGCTGCGCCTGCCCGGTGTGCCGCGCGACGTGCGGCGCAGGCTGCTGCACCAGCGGGCCCGGCTCGCCGACGTCACCCCGGTCGTACGGGGGCAGCGGCTGCCGGACTGGCGGCCGACCCGGCTCAACGCCCGGTACCACCGCGCCTTGCACCTCGCCCGTGCCGTCCTCGACGGTTCGTCTCCCGAGCACGCTCCCGGCGAGCTGCGCATCGAGGGGTTCTTGTTCGATATGAACAAGCTCTTCGAGGACTTCGTGACCGTGGCGTTGCGCGAGGCCCTGCGCGGTTCGGGCCACACCGCCCATCTCCAGGACAGCCACCACCTCGACGAGGCCGCCGCCATCCGGATGCGGCCGGACTTCGTGCTGTACGGCCCTGACGGCACCCCCTGTGCCGTCGCGGACGCGAAGTACAAGGCGGAGCGACGTGGCGGTTTCCCGGACGCCGACCTGTACCAGATGCTGGCGTACTGCACCGCCCTAGGCCTGCGCGAAGGGCATCTCATCTACGCGAAGGGCAACGCGTCGCACACTGCCCACCGGGTGCGTCACGCGGGCATCCTGATCCACCAGCACGCCCTCGACCTGGACCAGGAACCGGCGGGGCTGCTCGCCGACGTCGAGGAAGTCGCGCGGCGGATGAGGAATGACTGACGCGGCCCTGACGCGACCTCCTGCTGCGGCTACTACAGCTTCCACTCGCCGGTCTGGTCGGCGAACCCGGAGTTCATGGTGAACTGCACGGTGTCGATCTTGGACGCCTTGGGAACTTCGAAGACGACCCAGCCGAGGCCCTTGGCGCCGGGCTTGAGTTTCAGGCTGGAGGCCATGGACGGCCCGGCCGTGATGTCCGCGAAGGTGGAGTCGAACTGCTGCCCCTTGCTGTCGGCGACCTGGGCACCGTTGGACGGGCTGTCGCTGTAGACCGCCTGACCAGTGTTGACGAGCTGGAACTGCACGCCGACGAACCGCTTGCCCGAGCCGGGCTCGGTGAACTCGTCGGCCGGCTTGCCCGGGTCGGCGACCTTGACGACGGTGACGTCGAGTCGGCTGCCGTCCTCGTAACCCTTCAGGGTGAGGGTGTCGCCGACCTTGGCGACCTCAGGAGCGGCGGACTTCTCCTTCTTGGCGTCCTTGCCGTTGTCGGCCTTGGCGGCGGCGTGCTCCTTCGGCTTGTCGACGACAGTGGTGCCGGAGCCGCAGGCCGTGACGGTGAGCGCGCCGATGGTGGCGACAACGACGGCGGCGATTCTGGTACGGGCGTGCATGGTCCCCCCAAGGGCACTGCTGTGTTGGTCACTACGTACCCCCGCAGGCTGTCCGAGCCGGGAGGCTCACGGAGGACCGTACGAGCCTTCCGTTGATGATGTCAACAGGTCGCTAGTTCGAGAGACTTGTTGACGTGAGGAGTAGTCATACCGCTGGTGAACACCTCATGCGTATGATCGGCTCCGGATCGTCCGTCCAGGGTGGGGAGTGCGCGTCGTGCCGCAGCTTGCGTTTGCCAACAGCTTCTGGGAGAGCTACGACGTGCTCGAGAAGCCCGTGAAGGCCGGCGTGCGCAAGGCGATGCAGAAGTTCCAGCAGCTCACCGTGCCGGAGCTGCACCAGGACAAGGGACTGCACCTTGAGTCCGTCGAGAAGGCCGCCGACCGGCGTATGCGGACCATCCGCATCAACGACTTCTGGAGGGGTGTCGTCCTTGCCCCGGACGACGGCAGTGATGTTTTCCTGCTCGTCAACGTCGTACGGCACGACGACGCCTACACCTGGGCGGCCAAGCGGCTGTACACGACGAACTCCGCGACGAGGGCCCTGGAGGTCCGCAACGTCCAGGCGATCGAGCAGTTGACTCCTCAGCTGGAGAAGGCGGCGGCCGCATCCGGCTCGCTGCTGTTCGCCAAGTACTCGGACACCGTGCTGCGTGAGCTCGGTGTCGACGAGCAGGTGCTTCGGGCGGTGCGCACGATCATCGACAGGCCGCAACTTGAGGCGTTCGGCACGCTGCTGCCGGAGGACCAGTTCGAGGTGCTGCAGTACCTTGCAGAAGGGTTTTCGCCGGAGGACGTGTACCGGGACGTGGTCGCCGTGCGTCGTCCCGTGGACGCGGGCCCCGATCCGGACGAGAGCCTCGCCGTGGCCATCGCCAACACCATCAGCCGCATCACGCTCGTCAGCGGCCCGGAGGAACTCACCGACATCCTGGAGAAGCCCTTCGCGGCCTGGCGGGTCTTCCTGCATCCCTCGCAGCGCCGGGTCGCCTACAGGGTGTCGTACGGCGGGCCGGTCCAGGTCACCGGCGGGCCCGGTACCGGCAAGACCGTCGCGGCGTTGCACCGCGTCAAGCATCTACTGACCCGCTCCCCCGACACCCGGCTCCTGCTCACCACGTACACCAACGCGCTGGCCGCCTCGCTGCGCGAAAACCTCGCCCTTCTCCTGGACGGTGACGAGTCGCTGCTCGAGCGCGTCGAGGTGACGACGGTCAACGCCTACGCTCACGGCGTGGTCACCCGCCTCGACGGCAAGGCCCCCTCCCCCGTCGGCGACCGGGACGAACGGCAGCTGTGGCAGCGTGTGGTCAAGAAGCTGGGACTGCCGTGGACGGAGCAGTTCCTGGCTCAGGAGTACCGGCATGTGGTCCTGGCCCAGGACCTGCGCAGCCTCGACGCCTACCGCACGGCCTCCCGTCGGGGCCGCGGCAGCGCGCTGTCGCAGTCGAAGCGCGACCAACTGTGGCCCGCGGTGGAACTGTTCGAGCAGATGCTGCGTGACCAAAGGATCACGACCTACCTCAAGGTATGCGCTCGCGCCGCCGACCTCTTGGCCGCCTCTGCGCCGACGCACGACCACGTCGTGGTCGACGAGGCGCAGGACCTGCACCCGGTGCAGTGGCGCGTGCTGCGTGCCGCGGTGGCGCCCGGCAACGACGACCTGTTCGTCACGGGCGATCCGCACCAGCGGATCTACGACTCCCGGGTCTCTCTGGGGTCGCTGGGTATCTCGGTCACCGGCCGCACCCACCGGCTGCGCATCAACTACCGCAGTACGGAGGAGATCCTCGACTGGTCGACGGGCATCCTCAGCCCGGTGACGGTCGACGACCTGGGCGGCGAGGGGGCCGACACCCTGGCCGGCTACCGCTCCCTGCTGCACGGCCGCAGGCCGCAGGCGGACGGGTACGGGTCCGAGCAGGCTGAGGTGACCGCGCTCGTGGAACGGGTGGAGGCGTGGATCGCGCAGGGCATACGTCCCTCCGAGATCGGCGTGTGCGCCCGCTTCAACGTGCTGCTCGACAAGGCCTATGACAAGTTGACCGCGGCCGGGGTGCCGGTGGTCCGGGTCAAGGACAATCCGGGGCCGGGCGTGGACGGGGTGCGGCTGGCCACCATGCATGCCATGAAGGGTCTGGAGTTCCGCTGCGTGGCCGTCCTAGGGGCGACGGCGAGTGCGGTGCCGTTCGCGCGGGAGGTGACGTCAGCCGACGTGGACGCGCTGCAGCACGACTCCGATCTGCTGCGGGAGCGGTGCCTGCTGTTCGTGGCCTGCACCCGGGCACGGGAGGCGCTGACGGTGACGTGGAGCGGGGCCGTGAGCCCGTTCATACCGATGCGCTGAGGGCTGCTCAGCTCCCTGGTTCCAAGGCACCGCCGGCGAGGCCGTCACGGGCCAGCGCGGCGGCGTCGCGACTCAGTTCGGCGACTCTTCTCGCCCGTTCCTCGAACTCCTGCAGGGCACGGAACGCCGCCCCGTATCGGCGCTGCTCGGCGATGTCCATCTGGGGAACGCGGGCGCCCTTGCCGTCGAGGCGGAACGTTCCGCTGGCGCTGGTGGACCGACGGGTATTGGCCGCGCTGCGCAGGAATCCCTGCAGAAAGTCGGTGTCGAGCTGGTCGCTGATCGACACCGGCTCGGTGTCGCCGTACTCGACGAGACCGGCTCGGGCGAGGTCGGCGACACTGACGGAGGGGCCGTCAGGTGCGCTCAGGCGTCCGCCTGTGTCCAGAGCCGGAAGAAGTTCGGCGAGTACGCGGACCTGTTCCGCCAGCTCACGCCGGAGCTGCTGGTATTCGGACATGTAGTCGCGGTGGGACTCCTGCACATAGCGGCCTGGAGTGAGATCCACGACGTCGTCGAGCAGTTCGATGAGTGAAACGTCGACCGTCTGGTCCGACTGTGCGTCCAAGGGGCCGTCCGGATCGTTCCCGGTCAGGTCCACCATACGGACACTGGTGGCCGCTTCACCGAGGGAGCGCGGGCGGCGCAGCTGCCAGATGTGCACCGGCAGAGCGTGCGAGACGGCTGAACCGGGTGGCAGAGCAGTGACCTGGGCGAGGATGCCGCGGCGTACGAGTTCGGCACGGATACGGCGTCCGGCCTTGCGGTAGGCGACCGACGCAGGCATGACCATGATGACCCGGCCGCCCGGGACGGTGTGCGCGTACGCGTGCTGCAACCAGGCCAGTTCGCCTTCCGCCCGGGACGGGGTGCCGAGTTCCCACCGTGGGTCGAGAAGGAGCTCTTCACGCCCCCAGTCGGTGTCTCCTACCGGAGGATCGCAGACGATCAGATCGGCTTTGAGGTCACCCCACCGGTCGTCGCGGAGGGAGTCCCCCGTGGCGATGTCGGCACCCACCCGTCCGGTGAGGTCGGCGCGCAATTGCGCGAAGCGGGCGCTGCGGGCATCCGCCTCCTGTCCGATCCGCCGCGGTCCCTGTTCGGGCCCGACAGAGAGCAGCAGGGTGCCGATGCCGCAGGCCGGATCAAGAATGGTCGCGTCGTCCGCTACTGCGCCGGCCAGGTGTCGGACGGCGCGGACAATGCGTGGAGAGGTGACCTGGTCCGATCCAGCTCGGCGCACGGAGTCGGTGAAGCGCTCGGCCAGGGCGTCCACCACCTCACCGGGCGAGCCGCTGTCGGCCAGGCGTCGGGCCACAGTGACGGCATCCTTCGGAAGCGCTTCCGGTCTCTTCGTCCGGACACCGGCGAGTGTCGTGGCGACATCGGCGAGCGCGGCAACCATGTCGTCGCCGTATGCTCCGCGCAGCAGCTGCCAGAGTTGCACGTCCTCCGAGAGGTCCTGGCCCTTGCGCTGCTTGTCCAGCCAGGTCTTGACCTCGCCAAGATCGAAGAGTGGACTGTTGACGCTTCCGCCCGTCGACGCGGGAAAGTCGTCGTACCGCCGACGCCAGTTGGAGACCGCTGCCCGGGTGACGCCCGCGAGCCGCGCGATCTCGGAGCCGGTAACGAGAGGACCGGCTGGTGGGGCGGCGTTGTCCGTCATGCGGCCACCGTACACGGCGCCCGTTTTCGCATCAACGGAAAATTGGTTGACGCGGTACACATAGGGCGAAGATGTCCTCATGTGTACTTCAGCCCCCCTCCCTGGCGGGGCTGTCGTACGACGACCATATTCGCCTCACGGCTTAGACAGGAGGGTTTCTCTCAGTTGGTCCGTGTTCATCGCCACCAGGTGTGGCACGCGGTCGTTCCACTGGGCGGCCAGGTTGTCCAGGGCCTGGACGACGGATCGGCGTATCCGGCGGATGGCAACGGCGAGTACGACCGCGGCGACCGGTCGCAGGAGTCGGCGACCGCGCAGGGAGACGGTGACGTGTATTTCCCATCTGCCGTCGTCCCGGGACGGGGACGGCCGGGGCTCCGCTCGCACGTCCGCCCGGATCCAGCGGTGGTCGAGCCGTGCCGAGGCGGGGGCTGAGGGTGGGGTGCGGTCGGTGTCTGCCGTGGGCCACCAGTCGTCCAGCCGTACCCGGGCGCGGCCCGTCATACCGAACAGCGTGCGCGCTGACGCATCACCCCGTGCCCGGCCGCTGATCTCGACCAGGCACGGGCGGTCGGGGCTCTTCAGGGCCGCGTCCAGTTCGACGTTCATTTCGTCCGAGACCAGGGCGAGTTCGAGACGGACAGCGCGGCGGTGATCCCACTCCCTGACGGTGATCTGTACGGTCTCGCTCGCGTCGGCATCCTCGCTGGTCCCGGACCCGTCCGCGTCCGCGTTGGCATCCGCTTTCGCGATTCCGTCCTCGTCGTCGTCCTCGACCTCGACCTCGACGTCGACCTCCGTAAGGTAGACCGAGCCGGGTCGCAGGTGCCGCCCTTGGGTAAGTCGGATGTCCGGGATCACCTGTCCGTCGGGCAGTACGAGCCCTTGTTCATCCGCCTGGCTCTCCTCCGCCAGGGTGCGGATCACGGCCAGTGCGTCCACGAGCCACGGGTACGGGACCGGCTCGACGACCACCTTGTGTCTGACGGAAACCATGCCGACAGTCTGGCCAGTCGGGTGCCGGTCTTCCATGGCACGGCACGGCAGAACCACGTCGGGCTGCTTGCCAGGCACCGGCAAGCAGCCCGAGAGGGCAACGGTGTCAGCCGTCGACGTGCAGGGCGCCCAGCAGCATCGGCAGGGAGGCGTGCAGTTCGCGCTGCCAGTATGCCCAGCCGTGGGTTCCCGGTCCGTAGAAGTTGGTGGTCACGTGCTGGGCGCCGACACGTTCGAGTTCGGCGGCCAGGGCGTGGTTCTGGCGGTTGAAGTCGGCCTCGAGCGCGCTCGTGCTGCCCGGGGAGTCCAGGGGTCCGGTGGTGCCGTCACCGCACGACAGGTACACGGGGACCGACTTGAGCCGCTGGGCCAGGTAGAACGGGTCGTGCGCCTCCCAGACGCCGCGCTGGGCGACCGGGTCGCCCCAGACCCGCAGCGGGTCGCCGCCCTGGCCGGCGAAGAAGCCCATGATGCGGTTCACCGACTCCTCGTTCAGCAGCGGGTGCGCCGAGCCGGAGTACGCCGCGGTCGCCTTGAACATTCCGGGGTGCCGGGCGGCGTAGAGCAGGGCGCCCTGGCCTCCCATCGACAGGCCGGCCACGACGCGGTTGGCGCCGGCGGCCCAGTCGCGCTCCAGGAGATGCCGCAGCTCCACGGTGTGGAAGGTCTCCCAGGCGGGGTCGCCGCCCTGGCCGTCGTTCCACCAGTCGCTGTACCAGCCGTTCCAGCCGGCCTCCGGCATCACCACGAGCACGTTGCGCAGGCTGTCGATCCGAGCGACGTCCGTGAGGGCGGTCCACGAGGTGTAGTCCCCGCAGCAACCGTGCAGCAGCCAGACGGTCGGCCAGTGCTGTCGCCGGTCGCTCGGGTTCCAGCCGTCGGGGGTGAGGAGCCGGACCTTGACCGTCCGGCCGCCCAAGGCCGCCGAGCGCACGGACAGGTCGACCTGCCGGTCCGCGACCTGGGTGGTCGCGACGACCTCGGCGCCTCGCGGCTTCGGGGAAGCGGGAACGGTGGTGTCGGCCGCCCCTGTGGCCGTGGGTGAGTCGGCGTGCGCCCAGGCGATCGGCGCGGTCGGCGTGAGTGTGAGAAGCAGTGCGGAGAGGACGAGCAGGACTCGGGTTCGAAGGGTCATCGCGGCTCCCTGTGGTTGGTCGCGGCTCGAGCGTTCTTCGACCGGGCGGGGTCAACTGCTGGGGGGCAGGATCAGCAAGGCGTCTCCGACGGGGCGTTCGCCGGCGGCGTCGGACGGCTGGTTGAGGACCTTGCTGTCAATCACCATCGTGGTGGAGCCGCCGCCGTCCAGGTTGATCGCGTCGCGCAGTCCGAGTGCCTTGGCGATCTCGGCGCTCTCGGTGATGCTGAGCCCGAGCGCGCTGGTGCTGCGTCCGTCGGCGGTGACGAGCACGGTCCTTCCGGCGGCGTCCACTCCGGCGAGCGTGCGCGGGTTTCGCTTGTGCACCCAGCCGTAGTAGAAGCTCGGGTCGCCCGGGTGCACCATGCCATCGCCGGCCGGTGTGACGTGGAGCCGGCCGTCGCGGACCAGTTCGGGGCCGCCGTTCACGATGTCGGTCCTGGTGGAGGGCGTCACCGGGTGCCCGCGTCCGTCCAGCAGTGTGGCCTTGATGTTCAGGTGGTCACCGACCCGCGCGAGGGCGGTCAGCTCGGCGACGCGCCGGCCGGTCGCCTGTACGGAACTCCCGCCGGCCGGGAGCGGTCCGCCACGTGGCGTGCGCAGCTCCACGACTCGGTCACGGGCGTCCAGGACTGCTTCGAGTCCCTCGCCCTGCGGGGTGCGTTGCCCGAAGTCGGGTGTGAAGGAGACGAGTTCGTCGGTGTTGGTGCAGGTCACGTCGTGCAGCGGGAGCGCGGTCGGGATGTCGTGCGCGTCGCCGCCGCAGTTCCTGATCAGTCCTGGTACGCGGTTGATGCCGTTCAGGCTCAGCGACGTGCCCCGGACGGTGACCCGCCCCTGCCAGGTGAAGCGGGTGACCTCGGTCTGGCGGCCGTTGGCGTGCGTTACGAGGCTGGGGCGCCCGTTGACCGGCTCGCTCAGCAGGCGGCCGTCATAGACACCGACGCCGGCTGGGTCTCCCGGTGCGCCCGCGCGGGGGTCGAGGACGAAGAACCCGGCGTTGACCGCCGCGGTCGCGCCGGCCGCGTACGACAGCCCGCTGGTCGTTTCGCGGTTCTCCAGGTCGGGGCCGTACGACGCCTTCAGGCTCCCGTGGAACCGGCGCGGGTCGATGGTGAGCACGTCGACGCGCCACGGGCCTCTGGCCGTGCGGTCGCCGTCCCAACCGGTGTACACCGCTGATCCCGCGTACCCCGCTGCCCTCAACCGTGCTTGTTCGGAGGCGGCGTTGGACTGCGCGTCGAACGAACCGACCCGGACCCGCCACCCGAGCGTGCCGCCGGCGTAGTCGGCCGTGCTCGACGTCGTCACCTGCTCGACCCGGGCCTGGAAGCCGTCGCGCTTCAGGTCGGCGGCCAGCTCGTCGGCGCTCGCCCTGTCCTTCAGGGCGGTCGGCGGCGCGTCGGGGTCCGGTGAGGTCTCACCACCGGGAATGGACACCTCGACCGTCCAGCGCAGTGCCGAGTCGGTGGCACCTCGCACGATACGGGTGAGGGTGACACCTGACTGGAGGGTTGTCGTCGTGCGGGTCTCGGTCAGGTCGGATGGCCCCAGTGGCAGTGCCTGGGCTGGGCCCGGGGACACCGGCGCCGCGGTCGCCTGGGCCGGCAGGACGCCCACCATGACGAGGGCGCCGAGGGCCGCACCGGCACTGTACAGTCTCTTCTTCATCTGCACCGCCTGGAAGCATGGGACAAGTGGTCTGGAGGACACGTCGCAGCAGCCTGGTTCTGGTGTCGGTGTGAGTGGACCGTGCCGTCGTCACGCGAGTCTCCTGGCTGGCATTGACTCGGACATGACATTCACGCCCCCTGGCTGGTCATGTTGCCAGCCGTGCAGGCGACATGAAAGCCCTGCTGCTCCTTGCGGATGGCAGGGCTTTGGCGTAGGCGGGCCTCACGTCAGCTCCCGGTCTCCTCCGGAAGAAGGCGGCACCCGTCACGGTGCTGGGTCACGCCGGGATCGACTGCCCCTGGAACATCCGGGTTCCGGCCGAGCCGAAGTCCCCTACGGAGCCGGGCAGGTCACGCGGGCCGGCCGGCAGCGGGTCGTGACGGACATGGTCGGCGGGCAGCCCGGCACGGGTGAGCACGGACGTCACCGTCTGAACCATCGCCGGCGGCCCGGCGAGCAGGGCGCGGCCGGCCGCCGCGGGGCGGCTGCGGGTCACCGCGCGGGCCAGGCGGTCGTACACGCCCTCCCCCGGGGTCCCGCCCGTCACCGGAGCCACGGTCAGCCACGGGCGGCTCCGTTCGGCCTCGGACAGGTACCCGGTGTCGTACAAGTCGCCGCTGCTGCCGTCAGCGCCCGGAAAGCCTCCGGAGGAGAGCATCTGCCGGCGCAGTCGCATCGCGTCGTGCCGGGCGAGGAGTGCGTGGTACGTCCCGTCTTCCGCGCTCATGATCAGCGTCCCCTCCGCGTCTCGCGCCCGACGGCGGTCAGCCGCGCGGCGTCCGGTCCAGCCGCGCCCGGGGCGGCGGCCGGGGCCGGAGCGCACCGGACCCCTGGGCGGTCCGGTGCGCTGCCCGGGAGCTGGCGGACGAGTCGAGGCATGGGTGGGCTCCTGAAGAGACGTGTGAGGAACGGTGGGGACACGACGGGAACAAGGGACGATCCGTCCGCTGAAACCGCAGGCCAGTATGGCATTAGGGGCAAATACCCCAACGTCCCTGAGTGCGAGGGCCGTTGGGCCCTGGACATGGCCAACACCGTGCTCTCCAACACCGTGCTCTCCAGGCTCAGGTCTCCCTCTCCGGCGCGTAGTCGGCCTCCTCCGGACCCCAGCCCCCGGACCTCAACCCCGACCTCACTACTGGGACCCGAACCACGGCCCCCACCCGGCCCGTCACCGCCGATGTCAGAGCCGCTTGGTACAACTCTTCGCGAACAACGCAATGCGTGAGAGCCCCAGGAGGCCAGCGACATGTCCCACGTCGAGCATCTGAAGGAACTGCACGGCCTCCCGGCCTTCGACTTCGCACGCTTCGCGGGGAAGCGGGAGCTTCCGGAGGCGGGCGCCGCGGCCTGGTGGCTGGCCGTCGAGCCCTACGGGGACTCCCCGCAGGACTTCGGCGACCTGTGGGACCGCTTCCTCGACTCCGTCGATCCCGCCGGGGTGCGCGCCATCATCGTGGGTCAGTGGGGTGAGCCGTACGACAACGACTCCAGCGGCATCGTGCGGCGCCTCGTGGACGCCCGCGACCGGCTGACCTCGCTCCGGGCCGTGTTCATCGGGGACCTGGAGATGGAGGAGGCGGAGATCTCCTGGATCGAGCAGTCCGATGTCACTCCGGTCCTCGAGGCGTATCCGCTGCTGGAGGAGTTCGGGATCCGCGGCGGCACCGGGCTGCGCTTCCCGGCGGTCCGGCACGAGCACCTGCGCACGCTCCGCTTCGAGGCCGGCGGCCTGCCCGGCGAGGTCGTGCGCGGTGTCGCCGCCAGCGAGCTTCCCGCGCTGGAGCACCTCGACCTGTGGCTGGGCGTGGAGGAGTACGGCGGTGACACGGGGGTCGCCGACCTCGCCCCGATCCTGACCGGGGGGCGCTTCCCGGCGCTGCGCCATCTCGGCCTGCGCAACAGCGAGATCCAGGACGAGGTCGCCACCGCCGTCGCCGGAGCCCCCGTCGTCGCCCAGTTGACGTCACTCGACCTGTCGCTCGGCGTGCTCACCGACGAGGGCGCGACGGCGCTGCTCGGCGGTCAGCCGCTCACCCACCTGACCCGGCTCGACCTCCACCACAACTTCCTGAGCGAGCCGGTGGTCGAGCGGATCCGCACGGCGCTGGAGCCGTCCGGCGTCGAGACCGACCTGTCGGAGCGCGGCGAGGTGTGGGAGGACGACGGGGTCGTCCACCGTTTCACCGCGGTCGCGGAATGAGGCCGTCTTGACTGGCGGTATGTCGCGGTCTCCGAGTAGCGCGGCGCCCGCCTCCGGCCTTCGGTTCGCCGTCGTCGGCAATCCCGAGAACCGGCGGACGACGATGTTCGCCGACTCCGTTCACGCGGCCGGTCACCCGGCACCCCGCGTGCTCGCCTGGCGGGACGTGCTGCGCGGACGGTACGCCTTCACGCCGGGCGAGTTGGTACGGATCGACTCCCCCGGCGAGAACGCCGAGGTCGACCGGTTGCTGCGGGACACCGACGACCCCACCCGGGTCGAGGGAACGGCTCTGTGGCACCGCCGTTTCACCGCCGCGGTCCGGGAGGTGACCGCCGCGGCTCGGCGTGCGGGCGCGGCGACGACCGCCGACCCGGAGGACGTCGCGGTCATGTTCGACAAGCGGCGCTGCCACGCCCGTCTCGCCGCCGCGGGCGTCCCGGTCCCCCCGGCCCTGGCGGGTCCGGTCGGCGGCTGGTCCGGGCGGGACGGGCTCCGGGAGCAGCTGAAGGCGGCCCGTATCTCACGGGCGTTCGTGAAACCGGCGCACGGGTCGTCGGCCTCCGGTGTCGTGGCGCTGACGGTGGCGGGACCGGGCCGGGTCAGGGCGACGACCTCCGTGGAGACCACTGCCGACGGCTGCCTCCACAACTCCCTCCGGGTGCGCCACTACACCTCGGAGACCGAGGTCGCCGCCCTCGTCGACGCCTTGGTCCCGGACGGGGTCCACGTCGAGCGGTGGCTGCCGAAGGCCTCGCAGGGCGGCCGGGCCGCCGACCTGCGGGTGGTCGTGGTGGCAGGGCGCGCCACACATGCCGTGGTGCGGACCAGCCGGCATCCCATGACGAATCTGCACCTCGGTGGCGCCCGCGGCGACCTGGACGCGGCACGCGCGGCGATCCGGGCCGCGGGTGGCGGCTTCACCGATGTGGTGGAGGTGGCCGAGCGGGCGGCAGCGTGCTTCCCGGGCACCCTGTGCGTCGGCGTGGACATCCTGCCTGCGACGGGCTGGCGCCGCTTCGCGGTCGGCGAGGTGAACGCCTTCGGGGACCTGCTGCCCCGCCTCACCGGCCTGCCGGGCAGCGGTGCCGAGGGCCTCGACACGTACGCCGCACAGGTCGCCACGGCCCCAACGTTCGTGCAGTCCGTCGCACCAGCCGTCGTGCAGGACGACGCACCCACCGCCGCACCAGCCGCCCAACAGAACACCGCACGCACCCCGGCACCGGCCGCCGCACCAGCCGTGGTGCAGGACGCCACACGGACCCGGGCACCAGCCCCCGCACCGGCCGCCGCCGCTGCCCCCGCAGCCGCCGCACCAGCCACCGTGCAGAACGCCGCACGAGCCGCCGCCCCGGCCCCCGCCCCGGCCGCCGTCCGGCGAGCAGAACGCAAGGAGCACCACCATGACACCACCGCTTGACATGAACGACGTCGTGGGAAGCCACGACATCCTGTTCGTCACGCTCGACACACTCCGCTACGACGTGGCACGGGAGTTGGCGGCGGCCGGACGCATCCCGAACCTGGCCCGGCATCTGCCCGGCGGTACCTGGGAGCGCCGGCACGCCCCCGGCAGTTTCACCTACGCCTCCCACCAGGCGATGTTCGCGGGCTTCCTGCCGACACCGGCCGCGCCGGGCCCGCATCCTCGGCTCTTCGCAGCCCGTTTCGCGGGCAGTGAGACCACCGCGGACGGCACCTTCGTCTACGACACTCCCGACCTGGTCTCGGGTCTGGCCGCCGTGGGCTACCGCACCGTGTGCATCGGCGGCGTCGGCTTCTTCAACAAGCAGGGACCACTGGGCTCCGTACTGCCGGAGATGTTCCAGGAGAGCCACTGGGAGCCCGAGTTCGGAGTGGCCTCCCCCACGTCCTTCGAGGCCCAGGTGGCCTGTGCGGAGAAGGTCGTCGCCGAACTCTCCCAGGGTCAGCGCCTGTTCCTCTTCGTGAACGTCTCCGCGCTGCACCAGCCCAACTGGTTCCACCTCCCCGGGGCCACCCGCGAGGCGGGCGACACGCGGGCCACCCACGCCGCGGCGCTGGAGTACGTGGACCGGCACATGGGACGGCTCCTGGCCGCCGTCGCCGGCCGCCGTCCGTGCTTCGCCGTCGTCTGCTCCGACCACGGCACGGCGTACGGCGAGGACGGCTACAGCGGCCACCGCATCGGCCATGACGTCGTCTGGACCGTGCCCTACGCCCACTTCTTCGTCGACGGGGCCCGATGACCATGGCCATCACCAGCACCGGGGCGGCAACCGCGGCCGGCACCGTCCGCCCGTACCAGCAGTACGTCTACGCGTATCCGCACAAGACCGCGTACCGTCCGCTCGCCCGGGAGCGGGCGTCCCTGCGCGCGCTGTGGGCGGACGAGCCGAAGGACGCCCTCTCGCTCTACTTCCACATCCCGTTCTGCGAAGTCCGCTGCGGCTTCTGCAATCTCTTCACCCGGATCGGGGCGCCGGACGGTCTGACCACCGCCTACCTGGATGCGATGGAACGTCAGGCAGGCGCGGTACGCGAGGCGCTGGGCGAGGGAGCGCGCTACGCCAACGCGGCCTTCGGCGGCGGCACTCCGACGTTCCTGGAGACCGCCGAGCTGGAGCGGCTGTGCGATCTGGCCGAGCGCGGCCTGGGTGCCGACCTCGCCGCGATCCCGCTGTCGGTGGAGGCCTCCCCCGCGACGGCGACCGCCGACCGGCTGTCCGTACTGGCCGACCGCGGCACCACACGGCTGAGCCTGGGCGTGCAGAGCTTCGTCGACTCCGAGGCACGCACGGCCGTACGCCCCCAGCGCCGGGCGGACGTCGAAGCGGCCCTCGCCCGGATCCGCGACACCGGCATACCCGTCCTCAACATCGACCTGATCTACGGCATCGACGGCCAGACCGAGCAGTCCTGGACCCGTTCCCTGGACGCCGCCCTCGCCTGGCAGCCGGAGGAGCTGTACCTCTACCCGCTCTACGTGCGCCCGCTCACCGGTCTCGGCCGGCACCGCGGGACGGCACCCGGCGGCGACGCCGACTGGGACGAGCAGCGGCTGCGGCTGTACCGCCACGGCCGCGACCACCTGCTCGCGCGGGGCTACGAGCAGGTGTCGATGCGCATGTTCCGCCGTGCGGGCGCCCCCGCCACCGGCGGAGAGGACTACGCGTGCCAGACCGACGGCATGGTCGGCCTCGGCTGCGGCTCCCGCTCGTACACCTCGACGCTGCACTACTCCTTCGACTACGCCGTGGACATGCACCGCATCCGAGGGATCATCGACGACTACACGGCACGCCCGGCCGACGACTTCCGGCACGCGGACTTCGGCTGGGAGATGGACGCGGACGAGTCCCGGCGCCGCCATCTGCTCCAGTCACTGCTCCAGGCCGAGGGCCTGCCCGTAGCGGACTACCGGACCCGTTTCGGCGCCGCGCCGGGCGACGACTTCGCCGCCGAGCTGGACCGGTTCCGCGAGCGGGGCTGGCTGGACGACGGCGCGGGCGCGGAGTTGCTGCGGCTGTCCCCCGAGGGCCTGGCCCACTCCGACGCGCTGGGGCCCGAGTTGTTCTCCACCGCGGTGCGCGAGCGCATGGCCGCCTACGAACCGAAGTGACGGAGCGCGCATGGACCTGACGATCCTCTACCGCGGCCCGCTGGCGTCGTGCGACTACGACTGCCCGTACTGCCCGTTCGCCAAGCGACGGGACAGCCGCGCCCAACTCACCGCGGACCGCGCGGCGCTGGAGCGTTTCGCCGCCTGGGCGGCCGCGCAGCACGACGACCGGCTCTCGCTGCTGTTCACGCCGTGGGGCGAGGGCCTGGTGCGGTCCTGGTACCGGCGTACGCTCGCGGAGCTGAGCCGGCTGCCGCACATCCGCCGGGTGGCGATCCAGACCAACCTCAGCTGCCGTACGGACTGGCTGGACACGGCCGACCTGGACACCGTCGCCCTGTGGTGCACCTTCCACCCCGGGCAGACTCCGTACGACCGCTTCCTGGCCAAGTGCCACGATCTGGCCGCGCGCGGTGTCCGCCACAGCGTCGGCGTCGTCGGGCTTCCCGAGCACCTGGAGCAGGCGCGCCGGCTGCGGGACGACCTGCCCGACCACGTGTACCTGTGGGTCAACGCCGCGGAGGGCCACACCTACACCGACGCCGAGGCCGACCGGTGGACGGCCCTGGACCCGCTGTTCCCGTACAGCCGCCACCCGCACCGCAGCGCGGGCCTGCCCTGCCGTACGGGAGAGTCGGTCATATCGGTGGACGGCGAGGGCACCGTGCGCCGCTGCCACTTCGTCCGCTCGGAGCTGGGCAACCTGTACGACGGCTCCTACCGGCGGGCCCTGCGCCCCCGCCCGTGCCCGCTGGCCGTGTGCGACTGCCACATCGGCTACGTCCACCTGGAGACGCTGCCGCTGTACGACGTGTTCGCGGGCGGCGTCCTGGAACGGATCCCGGCCGCGCCGCCCACGGTTCAGCGCTTGATTCCGACGTCCCGGTAGCCGGCCGTCCCGCGGGCCTTCTCAGGCGGGGCGGCCGGGTGCCCGGTCGAAGTCGTCGTCGCTCATGCGCAGGAGCGCCCAGCCGGCCCCGGCGAAGCCTGCCGCGGCGACCAGCAGGCCGGCGCCGGACGCGATGTGCCCCGGCATGAAGGGGTGAGTGAAGCCGCCCAGTGCCAGGGCGATGCCCGCCCAGGCCGGCGCGGCGCCGCTGCGCCACAGGGCGAGACCGAGCAGCAGCATCCCGAGGACGATGCCGACGATGAACAGCAGGCCGCCCGTCAGGGCCAACGGGTCCTCCTCCAGGGCCTTCTGAAGCGCGGCCACGGTCGTCACGTTCAGGCCGTTCTTGGCCGTCATGTACGCGAGCAGGTCGCCGCCCTGGTTCAGGGGGAAACCGGCCAGTTGACCGAGGAGCGCGAGGAGCGCGCCGGCGGTGGTGAGCCGGGGTGCGCCCCGGCGGGACACCCAGATCACGGCGAAGGTCGCCGGGATCAGGAGGACCAGGAACGGCACACCGAGGTACTGGGTGGCGCGGGCCTGGTCGAGGTGGCCGGAGTAGGCGGTCACGGTGTCCTCGAACGACGAGCCCCCGTCGACGGGGCTGAGGATGTAGCTGAGCCCCATGCCGGTCATCGGCAGCGGGGCGACGACGGCGAGCAGGACGCGCCAGAACCCTCGTACGTCTTTCAGCGGCTTGGGCTGCTGCGGCGAGGCCGCCCTGGTCGGCTGAGTGCCGGTGTCGGACTGCATGGTGGAACCTCCGTTCCGGTCGGAGAGGTGAGGGTGGGTCAGCTCGTCTGCGGCGTCTTCGCCGTCCGGCCCACGGCGTACGCGAGGGCCAGGCCGGTGCCGGCGGCGCTGAGGACGAGGCCGATGACGGCGCCGTCCCAGCTCCGGACGAGGGCGACGACCGCGCCGATCAGGTTGAGCGCACCGACGGTGAGTACGGCGGGCGTGGCCCAGGCGGCGGAGCGGAGCAGGGCGATCGCGGCGACGATGCCGACGACGCCGAGCAGGCTGATCAGCCAAGCGGCCGGGGCAGGGATGCCGTTGCCTCCGTCATCGAGGGCGATCGGAAGGTTGAGCAGCGACATGGCGAGGGTCGCGATGGCGGCGGAGCAGCGGATGGTCCTCATGG
Organism: Streptomyces sp. NPDC004721; assembly: GCF_053601495.1. Lineage (NCBI taxonomy): Bacteria > Bacillati > Actinomycetota > Actinomycetes > Kitasatosporales > Streptomycetaceae > Streptomyces > Streptomyces sp. NPDC004721. The sequence goes on along the minus strand of NZ_JBSGBZ010000003.1, from coordinate 53,012 downwards.
CGGCCTCCTGGATACGGCGATTGCCGGACCAGCGTCGGGCGCGCCGGGATCCCCGGCCCAGGGCTCGCCTTCCCGAGCCGGCGCGGTCGCGTCCGGCACGGGACGCTCCAATTCCCGGGCGGATCGGGAAGGTTTCCCGGAAACACGGGAAACGCGGCCGTTGCTGTCGCCGGACGCGGATCGGGATACTCGCCGTATCGACACTCCGCGCGGACACCGGACCCGGGACGGCGGCCGATGGGCCGCCGCGACGCTGGCGGCCGTCCTCGTCGGGGTGGGCTTCCTGCTGTGGTGGGTGACGGCGGGGCATCCGATGCCGGACTCCGGCGGGTCCCCGGCCTGGGTGGAGCCGCTGGTCACGATGATCGCGTACGGGGTGACGGGGGCCCTGCTCATCGACCGCCGTCCGGACCTGCCGTTCGGGTGCCTGCTCGCCGGGGCGGCCGTGCTGGTCGTCGTGCAGGTGCTGGTCCTGACGCCGGCGTACGCGGCCGTCCTGGACGGCGACCGCGGCGTCCCGGCGCGCTGGGGGCTGACCGCCGGAACCTTCGCCTTCGCGCCGGTCGCCGCGCAGGGTCTGATCAACATCCGGTTCCCGTCCGGGCGACCGGCCGGCCGGTGGAGCGCGGTCCTCGAGAAGGTGATCATCGCCTGCACCGTGCTGGTCATGGTGGGCGGACTGCTCGGGGGCACGACCCTGCGGGACGTCGGGGGCGGCGTGAGCGGGCTCGCCCACCCGCTCACCGGCGGGAGCACGGTCGGCCGGATCGCCGACGCGGCGACTTTCCTGGCGCCCGTGGTGGTGCTGCTCGGGCTGATCGCGGGCATCGGTGTCGTGGTCCGGTTCGCCCGGGCCGAGGGCGTCGCCCGGCAGCAACTGAAGTGGCGGGCGGTCGGCGTGGTCGTGGCGCTGGCGCTGTTCCCGCTCGCCGTCACCGAGCAACTGCCGTCGCTGACGAACAGCGTGGACGCGGTCGTGTTCGTCCTGACCCTGGCCCTTCCGGTGCTGCGCTACCGGCTGTGGTCCATCGACACGATCCTGCGCCGTTCCCTGGTCTACGGTGCGATCACCGCCGCCCTGATCATCGGCTTCGCCGTGCTGACGGGGCTGGCCACCCGCGTGGTCTCCCGGCAGGTCGCGGCCCCGGTCGCCGCGGCGGCCGTGGCACTGTCCTTCGTGCCGCTGCGCGACCGCACGCAACACCTGGTGGACCGCCTCTTCTACGGCGGCCGTCAGGACCCCTACCGCACGCTGCGGGACCTCGGGCAGCGACTCAACTCCGTCCCGGGCGGCGACGCGCTCGGCTCGTTCGGCCACGCGGTGGCGTCCGCGCTGCGGCTGCCGTACGTGGCCGTCGAACGCGCCGACGGAACCCCGGTCGCGTCCTACGGCACACCGGTGGAGCCGCTGGAACGCCGGCCTCTGCTGTACGAAGGCCAGATCGAGGGCTACCTGGTCGCGTCGGCCCGGCGCGGCGAAGAGGGCTTCGACGACCGCGACCGCGGCCTGCTGTCCGACATCGCCGGCCGGCTCGGTCTGGCACTGCACACCCGGACGCTCACCGCCGAACTGCTGCGGTCGCAGCAGCGCCTGGTCGCCGCGCGGGAGGAGGAGCGGCGGCGGCTGCGCCGTGAACTGCACGACGGCCTCGGTCCGGTGCTCACCGCCATCGGCCTCACCCTGGATGCCGCCCGCGCGCGCCTGGATTCCGATCCTCCCGCGGCCGACACCCACATCGCCGAGGCCCGCGAGGCCGCCGCCCAGGCGCTGGCGGACCTGCGCAAGGTGGTGCACGGGCTGCGCCCGCCCAGCCTGGACGACCTCGGGCTCGCCGGAGCGCTGCGCTCGCAGGCCGACCGGCTCACGGCGGGCTCGCCGCTGCGGGTCACCGTCGAGGCGGGCGAGCTGCCCGACCTGCCGGCCGCGGTCGAGGTCGCCGCCTACCGCACCGCCGTCGAGGCGGTCACGAACGCGGTGCGCCACAGCGACGGACGGCAGTGCCGCGTACGCCTGGACGCCTCCGCACGGGAGTTGGTGCTGCGGGTGGGCGACGACGGTACGTCCGCAGGTCCGTGGCTGCCCGGCGTCGGCGTGACCGCGATGCGCGAACGCGCCGCCGAACTGGGCGGACGCTGCCAAGCCGGCCCCGGCCCCGACGGCGGCGCCGTCACCGCCCGGTTCCCACTCCCGGAGACACCATGATCCGCGTCCTCCTCGCCGACGACCACCCGCTGGTACGCCAGGGAATGCAAGCAGTCCTCGACACCGTCGACGACATCGAAGTGGCCGGTGAGGCCGGGGACGGCCTCGAAGCCGTCCGCCGGGCCGTCGAGTTGGTGCCGGACGTCATCGTGATGGACCTGCAACTGCCCGGGTTGCACGGCATCGAGGCCACCCGGCAGATCCGGGCCCGGGTGCCGGACGCGGCCGTGCTGGTCCTGACGATGTTCGAGGACGACGCCACGGTCTTCGCCGCCGTCCAGGCCGGCGCGCTCGGCTATCTCGTCAAGGGGGCCGACGGAGCGGACATCGTCGCCGCCATCCACGCCGCCGCGGCCGGGCAGCCGGTCTTCGGCGCGGCGCTGGCGGGCAGGCTGCGGACCTGGTTCGTGTCACCGCCGCCGCAGGACGGCCCGTTCCCCGAACTGACCGCTCGCGAGCGGGACATCCTCGACCACCTCGCGGCCGGGCTGTCCAACGCGGAGATCGGCCGCCGCCTGCATCTGTCCGGCAAGACCGTGGCGAACAACGTCTCGGCGATCCTGGCCAAGCTGCACCTCACCCAGCGCAGCCAGGCCATCGTCCGGGCGCGCGACGCCGGTCTGGGCCGCCCGCGCTGAGAACTCCCCTCTTTTCCGCGCCGGTTCAGCTGTGCTCCGCGGCGCTCGCTCCGCGCCGCGCCAACGGGCGTGGCCCATTGAGCCGCAGTCTCACCGCGGCCAGCTCGGCACGGCCCCGCTCGGCGAGGCGGTCGGCACCGCACTCCTCCGCCAGCTCGACGCCCTCGGACAGAAGCCCGGTCGCCCGGTCCGTACCGCCGCCGCGCCCGAGTTCCGCGCCGAGGTCGATCAGGGCCTCGGCGTACGCGTGCCGGCTGGGGGATCGGCGCAGTATCTCCACCGCGCGCTCCCGCAGGGGCAGCGCCTGCCCGTCCTCGGCCACCGCCGCGCTGAAGCTCAGCGCCTCGCCGATGGCGGTGGGCGTGCCGTAGCGCTCGGCCCGCCGCAGCATCTTCGCCGTGAGGGCGCGGGCGCGCGCGGGGTCCTCCTCGGCGACGGCGAGGGCGAGGTGTCCCGCCCAGGGGCACCAGGTCGGGTTGACGATGCCCTTGGCCTCCAACCGTGCCCCGGCGGCCGTGAGTTGTGCCTCGGCCTCCTTGCGCAGGCCACGGGCGAGAAGCAGCCGTCCGTAGACCGTCTGGGAGTCCGGGAAGACCACCGCGTTCAGGTACGGGGGCGCGAAGTCGTACGTCCTGGCGACCCGCTGCGCCTCCTCCACGCGGCCCCGGGACAACAGGACGTCCACCAGCAGCCCCACGGCGTACCACCGGGCGGGCACCCGGTCGCCCACCCGCTCGGCCAGGCGCACGCCCTCGCGCGCGCACTCCTCCGCCTTGACGAGCATCCCGCGCCGGAACCAGACCAGGCCGAGGAGGGTGAAGCCGAAGGAGAGATGGGCACCGCTCCAGCCGACCTGCTCGCACTCGGCGATGGCCGAACTGAACAGCTCCTCCGCGCGGTCGCATTCGTCGGCGTACATATAGCTGAGCGCGGCCACGCTGGGCAGTTCGAAGCCCCAGTCCGGGTCGGTGTAGCTCAGGCCCATCGCGCGTGCGGCGACGTCCAGCGTGTCCGCGGCCGGTTCCCCGCGCAGCATCGCGTCCCAGGTGCGGACGCAGAGCAGGGCGCGCTCCTCGATGGCCTCTCCGGGCAGGTCCTCGACGAGCCGTGCGAGCCGGCGGGAGCGGTCGGACGCCTGCTCCTCGTGGGCGTCGAAGACCAGCCACAGGTAGTGCGCGACCTGCATGCGCAGCCGTGCCCGTGGGGAGTGGGACCGGGCCACCTCGGCTCCCGCGACGGTGGCCGCCTTGGCGAGTTCGTCGTTGTGGGCGAACACCTGGGCCAGCCGGAAGGTGGCGTTCTCCCTCAGCTCGGGGTCGAGGAAGGGCTGTTCCAGAGCCGCGGTGAGGTGATTGACCGTGGTCGCGGGAGCGGTGAGCAGGGCGGAGCAGCCGAGTTCGTAGAGCACGCCCGCACGGTCCTCGGGCGCGGGAGGTTCGCGCAGTGCGCGTTCCAGGCAGCGCCGGGCCGCGTCGGGCGCGCCCAGCCGGAGGTTCTCGCGGGCGGCGGCGCGCAGTTGCCGGACGGTGTTCGGGTCGCCCTCGGGGTGGGTCTCGAGCAGGTGCCGGGCGGCGGCGGTGGTGCCCAGGCCCGCGTCGGCGACCGCCCAGGCGGCCTGACCGTGCAGCCCGGTGCGTGTGGTCGGCGGGATGGCCTGGTACACGGCGGTGGCGATGAGCGGGTGGATGAACTCGAGGGTGCGGGTGCCGGTGAGGATACGGGCGACACGCAGTCGGTCCGCGGCGGACTGCGCCTCGGCCGGGGGCAGTCCGGCCACCGAGGCGGCCAGGTCCGCGGAGATCTCGGTACCGAGCACCGCGGCGGCCCAGGCGAGCCGGACAGCGGCGTGGCCGAGCCTCTCCAGGCGTTTGATCAGGCCGGTGCCCCGCGCGCTCGCGGCGAGTTCCCCCAGCAGGGAGGCCGACTCCGCGTCCGGGGCGAGACCCCGGTCCTGGACCTTGGCGATCAACTCGACGGCCTCGTAGGGGTTGCCGCCGGTGACCACCCAGCACTCGCGGCAGAAGGCGTCGTCGGCCTCGGCTCCGAGCGAGCCCCGCACCAGTCCGGCCACCGCCTCCGGGCTGAGGGCGTGCAGCGGGATCGGGCGTGCGCTGCGGCCGTCGATCAGTTCGCGGAACGTCTGCGCCTCGGCCGGCACCTCGTCCGGGCGGTAGCCGACGACCACCAGCACGGGGAGTTCCCGCGCTCTCACCGCGAAGGCGGAGAGCCAGGCGAGAGACTCCAGGTCGCCCCAGTGGGCGTCGTCGAGGACGATCACGACCGGTGCCCGGCGCACGGCCACCTGGGTGACGACCCAGTCCAGACCGTCCCGGACGCCCTGCGGGTCGGGGCCGGCGGTACCGGTCTGCTGAGCGAACAGGCCGACGGCCGGTCCGGCGATCTCGTACCACCCGCCGAATATCTCGCGGCGCTCGGCCTCGGTGCAGGAGGCGAGGACGGGCTGGAGCAACTGGCGTACGACGTGGAAGGGGACGGTGTGCTCCTGCTCGCTGCCCCGGGCGGACAGCACGGTGCAGCCGCGCGTGGCGGCCATGCGCCGGATCTCGGTCAGCACGGTCGTCTTGCCCAGTCCGGCGGCGGCGCTGAAGAACAGCAGCCCGCCCCGCCTGCCTTCGCCGTTCCCCGCGCCCGCACAGATCCCCTCAACCGCTTTCTGAGCGGCGGTCACCTCGTTCTCGCGCTCGTACAGGGGCCTCCCCAGCCGATCGCGTCCATCCACGATGGTGGTCCTCTCGGTGCGCTGCCGTTCCGACACTCCGTTACCCCTGATCTGCCGGTATGCCGGGAAGCCTAGCGAAACGCACACGGGGACTGCACAGTTGCGTGCGAATTGGTTGCGGACGGCCGCGAGAGGGTACTCACGCCGAAATCCGATGCTCAGTCGGCAATCGGAATCGGCCGGAAACAGCTCGGGGTGCCGCGCCAGGGCCGGCCGGGTGCGCCGGATGTGACCGGCCGGAAGACGCTCGGGGTCGGTGCGGGCGGCACGCCGGACGGCGTCCACGCAGGGCGATTCACCGCCGGCCGACATCTCCGCGCGCCCGCAGGGCGCCGAACCAGTCGGGGCCACATCGGCAACACATGAAACATACAGCCCCGTTGACTCGTTTCAATGATGATCATAGAGTCCGACGCCGACGGCCTCGGCCCGCGCCCGCGATCCGGCTTTCCGCATGGGTGCGACCCCCCTCGCCGCTCTGACGGTGGGTCAGGGGCCGTGCTCGACCGCACCACCTGCACCGCCCCGTATCTGACAACTCCGGGAGCAGCAAGTGAACAGACGTCGCACGGCCGTCGCGGCCGCCTCGGCACTCGTCACCACCTTCGCGCTGACCGCCGCGCTCGCCGGCCCCGCCACCGCGGTGCCCGGCGCCGCGGACCAGACCGCCGCGGACCAGACCCGGACGGGGGCGGTCGCCACCGCGACCGACCCCGTCACCCATGAGGAGAACGACCGCGTCCCGAAGGGCTCGCTCTGGACGCAGCACTACTTCCCGTCCTCGGACGGCTCCGACACCGAGCTGCACGCCGACGTCCTGCTGCCCGAGGGACTGGCCCCGGGCAAGAAGGTGCCCGTCATCCTGTCGGTCGGCCCCTACTTCGGGCACTCCGGGCAGACCGATCCCGAGGGCTGGAAGCACACCGGCCCCTCGTCCCGCTTCCAGGACTTCGTCGAGGGCACCGACCTGTTCGCCCAGGGGTACGCCTTCGTCATGGTGGACCTGCGCGGCTTCGGCGGCTCCACCGGCTGCCTCGACTGGGCCGGTCCCGGCGAGCAGGCCGACGTCAAGGCGGCGATCGACTGGGCGGCGAAGCAGCCGTGGAGCACGGGCGCGGTCGGCATGTACGGCAAGTCGTACGACGCCGTCACGGGCCTGATCGGCAACAACCTGAGCCAGAAGGCCCTCAAGGCCGTCGTCGCCCAGGAACCCGTATGGGACATGTACCAGTACATCTACTCCAACGGGGTGCCCCGCCCGAACGTCACCGGCACCGCCAACGCCTACAACTCCATCGCCACGATTCCCCAGATGAAGGACGACGACGCGCACTACCTGGCCAACGCCCAGTGGGAGAAGACCCACCCGGAGTGCCTCACCCAGAACTCGGCCGGGTACAAGATCGCGGACCAGTGGGACAAGCACTGGACCGACCGTGACCTGGCGAAGATGGCCAAGGGCACCAAGACCCCGCTGTTCGTCACCCAGGGCTTCATCGAGAACAACACCAAGCCCGAGGAGATGCAGGAGTACCTCGACAACCACGAGGGCCCGCAGCGCGGTTGGCTCGGCCAGTGGGAGCACGTGCGCGGCGGCGACCGCACCAGCGACGGACGCCTGTCCATGGGCCGCGAGGGCTGGTACGACGAGACGCTCTCCTACTACGACGAGTACCTCAAGGGCATCAAGCCGAAGGTCAAGTACCCGGCCTACGTCGTCGAGGACTCCACGGGTGCCTGGCGCGCCCAGAACACGTGGCCGGACGTGAAGCGGTCCGTCACCCTCCCGCTCGGCAACGGCTCGTACCTGGACGACGGTGGCGCCTCGGGCCGCGCGGCCCTGGCCGCGGCCGGCGAGCCGACGGCGCAGACGCTCGGGAAGCCGTCCGGCCAGTGGGACATGGAGAACGCGCCCGCTACCGACCAGGCCGCCCCGAAGGGCCTGGCCAGGGGGCTGGCGAAGCTCCAGAAGGACGGCAAGGTCACATCGAGCTTCTTCGTGTGGTCGAAGCCGGTCGGACAGTCCGTGCGCCTCACCGGCACCCCGCAGGTCTCCCTGACCGCCCAGGGTGAGGGCAACGTCATGCTCAAGCTGTACGACGTCGCCCCGAACGGCAAGGCCGTCATGTTCGACGAGCAGGTCTCCCTGCTGCGTTCGGGCCGGATGACCGTCGATCTGAAGGCGACCGACTGGACCCTGGCCGCGGGTCACGTCCTGGCCGTGGAGATCGGCTCCATCCAGACCGGCTCCTGGCGCGCCACGCCGTCCGGCCAGACGGTCGAGGTCAAGGGCGCGCAGCTCAAGCTGGCCCTGGACGACCCGGCCCGCGACACCGCCACCGCCGGCGCCCGTTCCCCGTTCCTGGACACCTACCTGCGCCAGTACACGGTGAACCTGCCCGCCGGTCCCGCCTCGTTCACGGTGACCCCTGGCGGCCACCTCTGAGCCGAGCGGCAACACACGACGAGGGCTCCAACCGTCAAGGTTGGGGCCCTCGTTGGCGTATCGACGGGCGGTCTTCGCGAGACCGCCCCCGACCGGCGTTGTCAGGTGGCCCGGGTTCCCGGTGAGCCGCGCGGGCACGCCTCAGCCCAAACCGTGCGCCCGCTTGTACTCCAGCGCGTAGGCGAGCTTCCCGGGCTTGGCGTCGGAGTACGGCTTGCTCAGCTTGTTGAACTCGCCCTTGTTGACCGCGCTGCCGTCGTTCCACCGCTCCAGCGCGCCGAGTTCGGCGGCGGTGAAGCCGCTGTCGACGACGGCGCCCTTGGGCAGCGCCGTCATCGTCTCGGTGAGGGACTTGACGGTGGCCAGGTAGTTGTCGAGGTCGTTCGGGTTCCAGTCGGCCAGGTCGATCGGCTTGGCGTCGCGGACCCAGCTGCCCCAGTAGAACTCCTGGAACGGCAGCCCGTTCTGCGCGTAGCCGATGTCACGGCCGAAGTAGAGCAGGCTGCGGTACTTGTCGTCGGTGAAATTGGCCAGACCCACGCTGGTCGGCAGCTTGTTCACCGTGACCTGGTTGCCCTCGGGGGCGCGCAGGTACACCCACTTGTGCGCCTTCATCTCGTCCCAGAAGGCCTGGCGGGGCAGGTTGCTCAAGTTGGCCTGCACCCGCAGCCGGACGTGCAGGTCGGCCCCGCCGTCGGGGGTCTCGTAGAAGGAAGTCAGCGTGTGGTGCCCGTCGGTGAGGAACGGTTCGCCGCCGGGGCCGATGACGACGGTCTTCATGGGTGCGATGCTGGCCGCCGTCTCCGCCCCGACGGGGAGTTCGCACGTGAACGACGACGGGTCGTCAAGTCGCGCGCCCGGAGACACGGTTGCCGCGGCGGATCGGCCGTCGGCCTCGCACCAGTCGTCGAACTTCCTGTTGATCGCGTCCTTGCCGAGGGTGTAGCGGCCGAGCTTGTAGTACACCTCGTCGTAGCCGAGCGACGGCTGGGTCGGGTGCACGTCGCCGATGCGGACGTCGAGCAGGTCACCGGGCTGGGCGCAGAGGTACCGCGCGAACGGCGTGCTGCGGTTGTCGTGGCCGCAGAACGACGGCCGGGTGCCCGGAGCACCGGGTGCGGCGGCGGCGACCGGCGCCAGCGCGGCGACGCCGGACCCGATGACGGCGAGGGCCACTCCGCGGGCCGAGGCCCGGCGGGACGGAGATCCGAAGCGCATCACACCTGCTCCTTGCGATATGGGGAATGTCGACGGTCAGCGTGTGGCCGATCACCCAATGCACTGGATCGTCCCGGTGACGTCCGGCGGAGCCGTAGGTGAACAATTCACCGCCAACCGGCTTCCGTACGGCGCTTCCTGCCGGATCTCCGCACGCGCCGCTCAAGAACCGCCACCCGTAATTCAACTTTTCGCCCCTCGGAGATGTTGCGAACATGTCAATGCATCCCTTACGTTTACGCGCGTCAACCCGACCTGTGCGCCGTGGAGTTGACGGCGTGCCCGGCACCTGCTGATCCCCCACCGCGACCGGCACTCACCCACCGCTCACAGCTCCGACGCTCCACTCCCGACCGTCGATGGCCGTCACCACGGCCAACCCGGCCCAAGCGCATCGCAGTGTCCCTCCACATCTCTGGGAGCACCATGCCTTCAGCCACCCTCTCGCGGTTCAGACCCGGCAACACCGGTACCGGCCCGCGCCGGACGTTCGCCCGTGCGGCCGGGCTGCTGGCCGCCGCCCTGACCCTGCTGGTCCTGCCCGGCACCGCCCCGGCGACGGCCGCCGGCGACCCCGGGACCACCACCGGGACCCCGGTGCGCATGACGCACCCGGACCAGGACCACGCCGGATCCGGACTCCAGCGCCCGGGCGCGGCATCACTGTCGGCCTCCGCCCCGCTCGCCGTCAGCACGGGTCCGGCCGGTCTCGACGTCAGCGGCTACCAGGGCAACGTCGACTGGACGTCCGTCAAGAACAAGGGCGCCGCCTTCGCCTACGTCAAGGCCACCGAAGGCACCACCTACACCAGTCCCTACTACTCCCAGCAGTACAACGGCGCGTACAACGCCGGACTGATCCGCGGCGCCTACCACTTCGCGCTGCCCGGCAACTCGAGCGGTGCCGCGCAGGCCGACTGGTTCGTCAGCCACGGCGGCGGCTGGACCGCCGACGGCAAAACGCTGCCGCCCGCCCTGGACATCGAGTACAACCCCTACGGAGCCACCTGCTACGGGCTGAGCCAGAGCGCGATGGTCTCCTGGATCCGGGACTTCAGCAACCAGGTGCGCACCAAGGTCGGGCGCTACCCGACGATCTACACCACCACCGACTGGTGGACCACCTGCACCGGCAACAACAGCAGCTTCGGGGCCACCAACCCGCTGTGGATCGCCCGTTACGCCTCCAGCCCCGGCACGCTGCCCGCCGGCTGGTCGGCCCAGACGATCTGGCAGTACGCCGACTCCGGAACCTTCCCCGGCGACCAGGACACCTTCAACGGCACCCTCACCGACCTCCAGGCCTTCGCCAAGGGAGGCGGCTACAACCCTCCGCCGACCGCCAGTTGGCCCACCGTGAAGCAGGGGGCCTCCGGTGAGCGGGTCAAGTCCGTCCAGTACCTGCTCAACGCGCACGGTTCCGCGTTGACGGTGGACGGCGCGTTCGGGCCGGGGACCGACTCGGCGGTGCGTTCGTTCCAGTCCGCGCACGGCCTCGGCGTGGACGGCATCGTCGGACCCGCCACCTGGCAGGCCCTCATCGTCACCGTACGGCAGGGTTCGTCGGGACCCGCGGTCCAGGCGGTGCAGAGTCAGCTCAAGGCGCGCGGTTCCGCGGTGACGGTCGACGGCGCGTTCGGGCCCGCGACCGACTCCGCGGTGCGTTCGTTCCAGTCCGCGCACGGCCTCGCCGTGGACGGCATCGTCGGTGCCAACACCTGGCAGGCCCTGGTCGCTTGACCTTCGGGGCGTCGTCACCAGTAGTCACCCGTAGTCACCCAAGGAGGAGACTTCCATGAACCCGGCACGACACCCCCAGCGAAGCATCGACCGCCGCACCCTGTTCCGGAGCGCGGCGGGCGTGACGGCCGCGCTCGGCGTGGCGGCGGTCACCGGCGTCGCCACGGCGGGCACGGCCTCGGCCTACGGCTGGACCCGTACCCTCCAGCAGGGCGCCTCCGGCTCCGACGTGGTGGAGCTCCAGATCCGCGTCGGCGGCTGGGCCGCCAACAGCGCCTCCCAGACGTACGTCGCCTGGGACGGCGCCTTCGGTCCGGGCACGGCCGCCGCCGTCCAGCGCTTCCAGTCCGCCTACGGCCTGGGCGCGGACGGCATCGTCGGCCCGCAGACCCAGAGCGTGCTCAACAGTCTGGAGGCCGGCGACGGATCGACCGCCCACTTCAACTTCAGCGAGTTCTACTCCAAGGACGGCTCCGGCTTCAACAACGGCAAGGTCGGCTCCGCGACGGTCAAGGAGAACGTCCGCCGGCTGATGTACAAGCTGGAGGCGGTGCGCAAGAAGGCCGGCAACAGCGCGATCACGATCAACTCCGGCTTCCGGAGCATCGCGCACAACGCCGCCTCGGGCGGCGCGTCCAACAGCATGCACCTCTACGGCGTCGCCGCCGACATCGTCGTCTCCGGCCACAGCACCCTGCAGACCTACCGGATCGCCGAGACCTGCGGCTTCTCCGGCCTCGAGGCGTACACGCACTCGTGGCAGCACGTCGACAGCCGCGTCCAGTACCCCTCGTACGGCTCCGGCTCGTGGTGGTGGGAGAGCGGCGTGGTGTGACCCGCCCGCTCCGGCACAACCGGCCCGTCCGCGCCGTCATGGCACGGACGGGCCCGTCCGGTCGTGGCCGGTGTTCGGTGAGCCGCCCATCATGCGCAGCATGGACAGCCCGCCGGTACGCCAGAACCGCACCAGAAGCAGCGCGGCGAGGAGGAGGAAGGCGATGTTGAGCCAGGTGGTGTAGTTCCATCTGATGCCTTCCATGGGGAGCCTCGCGTCGGCCTGGTCGGGGATCAGGCCCAGTCCGCCGAAGACGAATTCCACGACGTAACCGGCGACGACCATCGCGAGGTAGAAGGTGCCCAGCAGGAATACGGCCATCCGGGCGCCGTAGTACTTCCGGTAGATGTTGAGGATGGGCAGGATCAGCAGGTCGGCGAAGATGAACGCCACCACGCCGCCGAAGCTGATGCCTCCCTTCCACAGCACCACCGCCAGCGGCACGTTGCCGATCGAGCACACGAACGAGGCGATCGCCACCAGCGGGCCGATGACGGGGCCCCACAGCTTGGCGGCGAGCGGGTGGCCCTCGAAGAAGAAGGTGCGCCAGAACGAGTCCGGGACCCAGGCGGCGACGGCGCCGGCGATCAGCAGGCCGACCACCAGGTCGCGCAGGATCGCCGCCCATTCCATGACGAAGACGTGGCTGACTGCGGTGAAGCCCTCGCGGGAGACCAGACGCCGGGTGAAGGAGCCCTCGCGCCGCACGGACATGTCCATCGCCGCGTGGCCCTCCATCGACCCGGCCAGGCCCCGTTCCGCCTGCTCGCGGGCCTGGCGCAGCAGCCTCTCGCGCAGGAACAGCCGGAAGAGGACGGCCAGCAGGATGATCATGACGGGCCCGCCGACGAACTCGGCGGCGGTGAACTGCCAGCCCATCAGCAGCGCGAGGATGACGCCGAGTTCGACGACGAGGTTGGTGGAGGCGATCTCGAACGCCATCGCCGCGGTGAAGTCGGCGCCCTTGCGGAACAGGGAGCGGGCCAGCGCCACCGCGGCGTAGGAGCAGGACGAGGACGCCACGCCGAGCCCGGCGGCGGCGGCGAGGGTGCGGGGACGGTCGTCGCCGAGCAGTGCGACGACGGTGGACTTGCGGACCACGGCCTGGACGACCGCGGACAGGGCGAAGCCCAGGATCAGGGCCCAGGTGATCTCCCAGGTCATGGACCCGGTGATCGCCAGTGCGTGCAGTACGGCGTGCATCTGTGCAGCCTTCCCTGCAAGGCGCGGCACACGGCCGAGGGACACGCCCGCCGCCGGGGGCAGGACGGCGGGGACCGGACTACGAAGCCCTCGTCACCGGCGGTGGACGCTGACGGCATAGCCGCCGCCGTCATAAGGGTCGGCGTCCCAGGTGGCGAAGCGGTCGACGAGAGTGAGGCCGGCCGCGGCGCAGCAGTCGTCGTACTCGGGCAGGGTGATGCCGGGCGGCACGGGCAGGTGGGCTTCGTCCAGGCCGAATCCGGCGACCAGCAGACCGCCCGGACGCAGGGCGGCGGCCAGGCGCTCGACCACGGCGGCCTCGGTGCCGGCGGTGAGCAACGGGAAGATGTTGCCCGCGGCGACCACGAGATCGAAGTCCGCCGCGATGCCGAGCAGGTCCGGCTCGAACGTGGCCAGATCGGCCTGGAACCAGGGCAGTTCCGGCGCCTGCTTCCGCGCCACCGCCAGCATCGACGCGTCGAGATCCACCCCGACGCAGTCGTACCCCAGCTCCGCGAGCCGGATCATGACCCGCCCGGTACCGCACCCGGCGTCCAGCACCCGCGCCCCGGCAGGCACGAGAGCGGCACAGAACCGCGCCTCACCGTGCACGTCCTTGCCACTACGGGCGAGCGCCGCGAACCGCGCGGCGTAGTCCTCGCCGGACGTCCCCCCGGTCAGTTCCCTCCAACGGCTCATGCGGCCCACTATAGGTCGACCGTGTGCCGCCCCAAGAAGCGACCGCCCTCGCGGAACACGCGGCGAGGACTCGACCGTAAGGCCGTGCAGGCCGACCGGCGGGACAGGGGGCCGATCAATCAGGGGAGTCGCCGGTCCGCATCGGGCATGGCCTTCGGTACTTCCTGAACACCACCTCCCCCAGGTGGGCACGGGTGCCGTCAACGCTTGAAAAGTTCCCGTGTCCGGGGGCTTGCCGACCCCTCGGCCTCATCAGTTAAATCAAGATGTGAACTAAGCGGTGCAGGCGTGGAGTTGAGCTTGCACACGCCATGTACGCCGCCCCGCCCTCCTCGCGAACACTCGCCCATCGCATCCGCAGGGACCCGTATGAGACTCAGATCCTTCGGTGTCGCGCTCGCCGCAGCGGCAGCGCTCATCGCCCTTCCCGCCACCCAGTCGCCGGTCGCCGCGGCGGCCGGGACTCCGCTGTCCCAGGGCAGGACCGCCACGTCGCCGTCCGGCCAGAGCGCCGGCGTCGCGGCCGCCTGCGGCACCGGCAACGCCGCCCTGGGCAAGCCCGCATCGGCCTCCTCCACCGAGAACGCGGGCACCCCGGCCTCCGCCGCCTTCGACGGAGACCCGGGCACCCGCTGGTCCAGCGCCTTCTCGGACCCGCAGTGGGTGCAGGTCGACCTCGGCTCGGTCCAGAACCTGTGCAAGGTGGACCTGACCTGGGAGACCGCCTACGCCAAGGAGTTCCAGATCCAGGCCTCCGCCAACGGCCAGAGCTGGACCACGCTGAGGAGCGTCACCGGCGCCACCGGCGGCACCGCCTCCTACGACGTCAGCGGCTCGGGCCGCTACCTGCGCGTCTACGGAACGGCCCGCTCGACCGGGTACGGCTACTCGCTCTGGGAGGTCGCCGTCCACACCGAGTCGTCCGGCGGCGGCACCCCGCCCGTCCAGGGCGGCGGCGACCTGGGGCCGAACGTCATCGTCGTCGACCCCTCCACCCCCAACCTCCAGCAGAGGTTCGACCAGGTCTTCGCCCAGCAGGAGTCCAACCAGTTCGGCGCCGGCCGCTACCAGTTCCTGCTCAAGCCGGGCACCTACAACGGGATCAACGCCCAGATCGGCTTCTACACCTCGATCTCCGGCCTTGGCCTCAACCCCGACGACACCCAGATCAACGGTGACATCACCGTCGACGCGGGCTGGTTCAACGGCAACGCCACCCAGAACTTCTGGCGTTCGGCGGAGAACCTCGCCATCAGGCCGTCGCACGGCGACGACCGGTGGGCCGTCGCCCAGGCCGCGCCGTTCCGCCGCATCCACGTCCAGGGCGGCCTCAACCTCGCCCCGAACGGATACGGCTGGGCCTCCGGCGGGTACATCGCCGACTCGAAGATCGACGGCACCGTCGGACCGTACTCACAGCAGCAGTGGTACACCCGCGACAGCTCGGTGGGCGGCTGGACCAACGGCGTGTGGAACATGACGTTCACCGGAGTGCAGGGCGCGCCGGCGACCGACTTCGCCACCGGCTCGTACACCACGCTCGACACCACGCCGATCTCGCGCGAGAAGCCGTTCCTCTACCTCGACGGCAGCACCTACAAGGTCTTCGTACCCGCCAAGCGCACCAACGCCCGCGGTGTGTCCTGGCCGGCCAACGCGGGCAGTTCCCTCCCGCTCGACCAGTTCTACGTCGTCAAGCCGGGCGCTACCGCCGCCACCATCAACCAGGCACTGTCCCAGGGCCTCAACCTCCTGTTCACGCCCGGCGTCTACCACCTCGACCGGACCATCGACGTCACCCGCGCGAACACCGTGGTGCTCGGACTGGGCCTCGCCACCCTCGTGCCCGACAACGGCGTCGACGCGATGCACGTCGCCGACGTCGACGGCGTCCGGCTCGCCGGATTCCTGGTCGACGCGGGCACCGTCAACTCGGACACCCTCCTGCGGGTCGGCCAGCCCGGCTCCTCCGCCGACCACTCCGCCAACCCGACCACGGTGCAGGACGTGTTCGTCCGCATCGGCGGCGCGGGCCCCGGCCTCGCGACCAACTCGGTCGTCGTCAACAGCAACAACGTCGTCATCGACCACACCTGGCTGTGGCGCGCGGACCACGGCAGCGGCGTCGGCTGGAACACCAACCGGGCCGACTACGGCCTGCGGGTCAACGGCAACGACGTCCTCGCCACGGGCCTGTTCGTCGAGCACTACAACAAGTACGACGTGTACTGGAACGGAGAGCGCGGCCGGACGATCTTCTTCCAGAACGAAAAGGCCTACGACGTCCCGAACGCCGCCGCCATCACCCACGACGGCATCGTCGGCTACGCGGCCTACAAGGTCGCCGACACGGTCAACACGCACGAGGCCTGGGGGCTGGGCAGCTACTGCAACTTCACGGCCGACCCCACGATCGTCCAGGCCCATGGATTCCAGGTACCGGTCAAGTCCGGGATCAAGTTGCACGACATTCTGGTGATCTCCCTCGGCGGCCAGGGCCAGTACGCCCACGTCGTCAACAACACGGGCGCGCCCACCTCGGGAACGAGCACCGTGCCGTCCAAGGTGGTCCAGTTCCCCTGACCGGGGACGGATGACCGGCCCAAGCCGGCGAAAGCACGCGGCGAGTCACCCACCGGTGGCTCGCCGCCTGCCTTGGCAGGAACCGGGCCGTCACCAACGGCTTCGGCTGGATCGGCGACCAGTTCAAGGACGACAAGCCGGACCTGTACGCGACCGGCTCCCGCTCCCCGAGGACCGCCGTCTCCGAACGGCCGACGCCGCCGGCCCCCGCCACCCCGTCGGAGGACTCCCCGGCCCCGGCCGCCTCCCCCTCGGAGCCCGCGCCCCCGCCGCCGTCCCCGGCGGAGGGACGGCCGGCGGACCAGTCCGAGGCCGGGGAACAGGGCATCAACTCCCTCCGGGACTCCTACACCTGCCCCTGGCAGGCCTACGTGGTGAACAGGCCGTCCGGCGCGTTCACCGGACCGCCCGCGCTGGCGGACGGCGCCCCGACCCCGCCGTCATCGACGACACGACGGGAGACCCCGGCAACACCCACCTCGTGATCGACGTCCAGCCGCCCGACACCCGGCCGCTGCTCATCAAGGAGTTGCGGATCAAGGTGCTCCGGCGCGCCCCGGCCCCCTCCCCCGACCGGGCCACGCTGGTCGGCCTGGACAGCGGGGAGTGCGGCACCTCTCCGACCACCGTGAAAGCCGCGGCCGACCTCGACGGGAACGCGGACTTCGCGACCGTGCGCTACTCGGGCGGCCCGTCCCTCCCGCAGGAGATCACCGGCGGCCGGACCCTGAGCATCGCCCTCACCGTGTCGACCGGCGGCGCCGACTGCGTCTGGGTGCCGGAACTCGTCTGGGCCAAGGACGGCGAGGTGAAGACGACCGAGTTCCGCATCGGCGGCAGGGACTTCCACACCGTGGCGACCGACGGACTGCCGCGGCTGGCCTGGAAGCAGGACCTGAACACCCGGCAGTGGTCGGTGACCGTCTTCGACGAGTCGATCCTGCGCTGAGCCCGGTGGGCGTAGCTAGTGCCCCGGCAGGTGACGTTTGCCCGTGAAGGAGCGGCGTCCGGTGCGTGCTCTGGGGGTACCCCCTGCTCGAAGAGCTTGGGGGAGTGCCGGCCGGAAGTCCTCGTACTGGACGTACTTGGGCTTTCGGCCGGTGCGGCGAGAGGGCGTGCCGGGCGTCACGACGGGGCGAACGTTGCCTGTCGGGGCACTAGGAACCGGCCCCGTCGGCCGCGCCCGCCACGGCGTCCTCGCGGCGGGCCGCCAGTACCCCGACGACCCCGACGATCAGCAGTACGGCGACGGTGCCGAGGGTGAATGCTTCGAACGAGGTACGCGAGACCCCCCAGACGTCGTGGAAGACGTAGTCGATGCCGAAGAGGTGTTCCAGGACTCCGGGGAAGAGCGCCGACCACGATCCGATCAGGATCCAGGCGTAGACGAGTGCCGCGCAGAGCAGGAAGCCGCGGCTGCCGAAGGGGACGCTGTAGGGCCGTGGGACGTCCGGCCGGCGGATCCGCAGCAGGACCAGGGCGGGGATGACGACCAGGTAGGACAGCAGCAGGGTGGTGACCGCGACGGTGAGCACCACGGCGAACACGTCGGCCGCGTCGCCGTTCGCGAGCCGCATGGCGGCGAGCATGAACACCGTGGCCACGGCTCCGGAGAGCAGGTTGGTGCGCACTGGTGTACCGAGCCGCGGGTGGAAGGCGCCGAGGGCGCGGGTGAAGAAGCCCCCGTCAGCGGCGGCCATGGCCTGCATGCGGTCGCTGACGATCATCCAGGCGCTGCCCTGGGTGAGCAGGGCGAAGACGAACATGACGGCGGTGAGCTTCAGCAGGGGGCCGGCCGCTCCGCCGTAGACGCTGAAGACGAGGCGGGCGCCCTCCATGAAGCCGCCGATGCCGGTGACCTGCTGCTTGGGTACGACGGCCAGGAGGGCGAGGACCGGCAGCAGATAGCAGCAGGCCGCGACGGTCGCGGAGCGTCCGAGTGCGGCGGGCACGTCGCGCTGGGGGTCGTGCATCTCCTCGCCAGCGGCGTTGGGTGCTTCGAAGCCGACGTAGGCGAACAGCAGGATCGGCACCAGGGCGAGGAAGCCGGCGGTCGTCGGGGTGAAGCGGGTGTCGGTCAGACCCTGGAAGCCGTGCCGCGCCCCGTAGAGCACGGCCGTGAGGGTGAACACGGTGAGGGCGAGGACCTTCGCCGCCGCGCCCGCGGTGGTGATCCATTTGCCGCGGCGCAGGGAGACGACGGCCGTGAGAATGGCGATCCAGACGAACAGCAGCTTGAAGGTGTAGTCGGCCACCGTGCCCGAGCCCAGGTGGAAGACGAAGCCGTCCCAGGTCTGCGCGGCAAGGAAGACCAGGGAACCGCCCAGCCAGACGGGGTTGGTGACCCAGTAGAACAGGGTCGTGAGCGCGGCCGCCGGACGGCCGAGGGCGAGCTTGACCCATACGTACGGGCCGCCTTCCTGGGGAAACGCGGCGCCGGTCTCGGCGAACAGCAGGGCGTAGGGAACGAGGAAGAAGAGGGCCATGACCGCCGTCCAGGTGGCGGCCTCGCCGCCGCCGGTGGCGATCTGCCCGACGGTGTCGAAGGAGATGACCGCGGCGATGGCCATGGCAGTGATGTCGAAGCGCTTGAGGCTGCGTTGCAGGGCGCCGGCCGCGGGCTGGGTGTCGCGTGGTTCGGTCGTCGAGAGGTTGGAGGACACGGGCAGTTCCTAGGAGGGAGAGGAGTAACTGCGAGGGGGCGCGTGCGGGCGCCGTGACGGCGTGGAGTCCGTGTCGGGTGGTGCTGGGCGACAGGGCCTAGTGCCGCGGCAGGCAACGTTTGCCCGTCAAGGAGCGGCGTCCGGTGCGTGCTCTGGGGGTCCCCCCTGCTCGAAGAGCTTGGGGGAGTGCCGGCCGGAAGTCCTCGTACTGGACGTACTTGGGCTTTCGGCCGGTGCGGCGAGAGGGCGTGCCGGGCGTCGCGACGGGGCGAACGCTGTCTGTCGGGGCACTAGGAGGCCCGGTCGCGATCCGGGCCTCCCACCTGGGCGTCAGGCGGCGCGGATCTCGCCGGTGGGCTCGGTGCGCTCCAGGACGCCGCGCAGCGCGGAGGCCGCTTCCTTGGCCTCGGCCTCGGTCATGATCAGCGGCGGGGACAGCACCAGGCTGTGTGCGGAGTCGCGCACGATGACGCCGGTCTCGCGGCGGATGACGTCGTGGGGCATCCGGTCGGGGTTCAGGGGCAGGGGTGCGCGGGTGGCGCGGTCCTGGACGAGTTCGACGGCGAGCATCATGCCGACCGAGCGGATTTCGCCGACGATCGGCAACTCGCCGAGCTGGGCCTCGAGTTCACCGTGGAGGAAGGCGCCGAGACTCGTCGCGCGGGCGAGGAGGCCCTCCTTCTCGATGATGTCGAGGTTGGCGGTGGCGACCGCGGTGGCGACGGGGTGCCCGTTGTAGGTGTAGCCCATGGGGAAGCCGTGGTCGCGCAGCAGGACCTCGGCGACGTGGTCGCCGACCAGGAGGGCGCCGAGCGGGACGTAGCCGGAGGTGATGCCCTTGGCGGTGACGATGATGTCCGGGGTGACGCCGAAGTACTGGGCGGCGAACCACTCGCCGACGCGGCCGTAGGCGGTGACCACCTCGTCGAAGATCAGCAGGATGCCGTGCCGGTCGAGGACTTCGCGCACCCGGGGCCAGTAGTCGGCCGGCGGGACGAGCATGCCGCCGACGCCCATGATGGGTTCGCCGATCATCGCGGCGATGTTCCGCGGGCCGATCTCCGCGATGCGCTCCTCCAGTTCGCGGATGAGGAAGTCGGTGACCTGCTCGGGGCTCAGCGGCTGGTCGCCGTAGAGCTCGGAGCGGTACGGCCACGGGGGCGTGAGGTGGGAGACGTGCGGCATCATCGGCGCGAAGCCCTCGTGGTAGACGGGGAAGCCGGTGGCCGAGCCACCGCCGTAGCCGATGCCGTGGTAGGCCTTGCTGCGCGCCAGGATCCAGGTCCGGCTGCTCTCCCCGCGCCGGTGGTGGTAGTAGCGGGCCATCTTGATGGCCGCCTCGTTGCCCTCGGAGCCGCCCGAGGTGAAGTAGACGTGGTTCAGGGGGTCGGGGGCGATGGAGGCGAGGCGTGCGGCGAGTTCGATCGCGCGCTCGTTGGAGAACTCCCAGAAGCTGGTGAAGTACTCCAGCTTCTTCATCTGCTCGTGGGCGACGTCGGCCAGGTCCGTGCGGCCGTGGCCGACCTGGGCGAGCCAGAGGCCGCCGGTGGCGTCGAGGTAGCTGCGGCCCTCGGTGTCGGTGAGGCGGCAGCCGGAGCCGGAGGTCATGACGACGCGCTCGGTGGCGGTGCCCGGCAGGTAGGGGTGGATGATGTGCGCTCGGTCCAGCTCGATGAGGTCGGCGGCGTTGCTGGTCATGAGAGGGTGCGTCCTTTGCTCGGTGCCGGTGGTGGGTGTGGTGGCCGGGAGGCCTGGTGTCGCCGGCGCGGTCAGCCGTAGGCGATCCAGGTCGTCTTCAGGCCGGTGTACTTGTCGAAGGAGTGCAGGGAGAGGTCACGGCCGTGACCGGACTGCTTGAACCCGCCGAAGGGGGTGAACGGGCTGAGCGCGTCGACGGTGTTGACGGAGACGGTGCCCGCCTGGAGGGCGTCGGCGACGCGGTGGGCCCGGCCGAGGTCCCGGGTCCACACGGACGCGGCCAGTCCGTAGGCGGAGTCGTTGGCGAGGCGGACCGCCTCGTCCTCGTCGTGGAAGGGCAGCACGGTCAGCACGGGGCCGAACAGTTCCTCCCGGACGAGCGGGGCGTCGGGTCCGAGGCCGGTGACGACGGTGGGGTCGAGGTAGGCGCCGTCGCGGTCGGGTCGCGTGCCGCCGCACACGAGCGTGCCGCCCGATGACCGCAGGGCTTCGAGGACGCGTTCCACCTGGGCCTCGTCGACGAGCGGCCCGAGACGGGTCGCGGGGTCGAGCGGGTCGCCCGGCAGCCAGCCGCGGGCGTGTTCGGCGACCCTGGCCGTGAACTCCTCGGCGACGGAGGCCTCGACCATCAGGCGGGTGTTGGCGGAGCACACCTGGCCCGAGTTGTAGACGAAGCCCCAGGCGGCGCGTTCCGCGGCGGCCTCCAAGTCGGCGTCGGCGAAGACCACGTTGGGGCTCTTGCCGCCGGCCTCGGGCCACACCTGCTTCATGTTCGACTCGGCCGAGTAGGCGAGGAACCGCTTGGCCACGGCGGTGGAGCCGGTGAAGACCAGGGTGTCCACGTCCGGGTGGAGACCGAGAGCACGCCCGGTCGTCTCCCCCGGGCCGGGGACGACGTTCAGTACGCCGTCGGGAAGGCCGGCCCGCGAGGCGAGTTCGGCCAGCAGCAGTGCCGACAGCGGGGACTGCTCCGCCGGCTTCAGCACGACGCTGTTGCCCGCGGCCAGGGCGGGCGCCAGCTTCCAACTCGCGATGTCGAGGGGGAAGTTCCAGGGCACCACCGCGCCCACGACGCCCAGCGGGGCGCGGCGCACGAGGGCGAGGTTCCCGGGCGGGGCCGGGGCGACCTCGTCGTAGAGCTTGTCGACGGCCTCCGCGTACCAGGCGAAGACGCCGGCCGCGCCGGGCACGTCGGTGCCGTGGGACTCCGCGATGGGCTTGCCCATGTCGAGGGTGTCGCAGAGGGCGAGTTCCTCGCTGTTCTCCTCGATGAGGCGGGCGAGGGCGAGCAGGACCCGCTTGCGCTCGGCGGGTGCGGTACGCGACCAGCGGCCGCCCTCGAAGGAGGTGCGGGCCGCGGTCACGGCCCGGTCGACGTCGGCGGCCGAGCCGGCCGCCACATGGGCGGTGGTCTTGCCGGTCGCGGGGTTCACGGTCGGGATCCACTGGTCGTCGGCGGGGTCGCTCCACGCTCCGTCGATGAACAGGCGCGTGCGTGGCGTGAGGTCGGCGGCGCGCTGCCGCCAGTGGGCGTACGTCTGCATGCTGTGGCCTTCGATTGCGTCGTGGGACGTGGGCGAACCGGTGCCCGTTCGGATCGGGTGCGGCCTGGGCCGTCTCGATCGGCTGTGGCCCGGACCCTCTCAGGGGGCCGTCCGGAAACGGCGGGCGCGACGGGGCGGGCGGCTCGGCAGCGCGTGCCTGCACCGATTTCTTTGAGTCGAGATTCAAACAATAGGCGAACCGGCCGTCAATGCTTCTGACTGAAACTTCTTGCGAAGACTGAGATGGGTATCAGAGAATTGGCCACCATGGGGAAAGCCGGTAGACCACGCAACCAGACGGCACGCAGGCAGGCCCTCGTCTCCGCCGCGGGACGGGCCATCGCGGAGCGCGGCCTGGAGGGCCTGCGCATCAAGGACATCGCGGACGCGGCGGGCGTCTCCCAGGGCTCGGTCCTGTACTACTACCCCGAGCTCGACGACCTCGTACTGGAGGTGCACCGGGGCGCGGTCGAGAGCTATCTGTCCTCGCGGCAGGGGGCCTACGACGAGGCACCCGCCGAGGATCCGGCGGCACGGCTGCGGGCCCTGCTGCACAGCGGTCTGCCGAGCATGACGGAGGACCCGGTCCACGGCCTGCTGTACGAACTGCACCGGCGCGCCGGCCGCAGCCCCGGCCACGCCGAACTGATGACCTCCCTCTTCGCCCGGGAGGTCGCTCTCTACACGACCGCCCTCGAGGTCGGCGCCGCGACCGGTGTGTTCTCCCTGGCCGCGTCGGCGCACGATCTGGCGCACGGGCTGGTGGCCCTGGAGGACGGCTACGGTCTGCACATCGTCAGCCGCAACGCGGCCCTGCGGCCCGACAGGGCCCGCGAGCTGATTCTGGCCCATGCCCGGGCGGTGACGGGCTGCGCCGGCCTGTAGGGCTCGGCGGGCACCGCTCGGATCCGTCCCCGGTGAGCGGCTGCCGGCTCAGGCCTCGGTGGACCGGGCGGCGGCGATCTCACGCAGCAGGTCCATCACCGCTCGGGCGCGAGCGGTCTGGGTGACGCCCTCCAGGGAGGCGATCCTGACTTCGAGCGGGGAGGCGTCCCGGAGCTGGAGTTCCGCGATCTCGCCGCCGCCGTAGGTCTGGCTGGTCGCCGGGCGCTGGTTGAGCACGGAGTAGCCGAGTCCCCGGGCCACCAGGGAGCGCACGGTCTCGTAGCTCTGGGTGCGGTAGCGGACGTCGGGCGCGGTGCCGGTGGCGGCCACCAGCGCGCGGAAGTAGTCGCGGCTGTGGGGAAGGTCCAGCAGGACGAGCGGTTCCGTGGACAGTTCGGCCAGCTCCACGCTGCCCTGACCGGCCAGCGGGTGATCGGCCGGGACGATGACATAGGCGGGGGCGCGGGCGATCGTCTCGCTGCTCAGGTCCGGCTCGGCCGACAGACCGAGGTGGTAGGTGAGGGCGAAGTCGATGCGCCCCGCCGCCAGGGCGTGGACGAGCTGGTCCGTCTCCGCCTCCACCACGTCGATCTCGATGCCCGGATAGCGTCTGGTGCACTCGCTGAACAGGTGGGGCAGGTAGTAGGGGGCCAGGGTCACGAAACAGCCGACGGCCACCGGCCCGGAGATGGTCTCGCCCTCTCCCCGGGCCTCCCGTTCGACCTCGCGGGCGCGGGCCAGCAGATCCCGCGCCTGCTGCTGGAGCCTCTCCCCGGCGGGTGTGAGGGTCAGCCCCCGGCCCCGCCGGCGGATGAACAGCTGCGCCTGGAGGTCGCGCTCCAGGTTGTGGATGGCCGCGGACACGGCGGACTGCGCGATGTGCAACTCCGCCGACGCCTCCGTCATCGAACCGCGCTCGGCGGCGACGAGAAAATAGCGGAGCTGAACGAGCGTGAAACCCACTGGTGCCGTCATACGTGACCCTTGCGCCGGGCGATCCGTGTCGGTGCCGACCTTATGCGGCACGGTCTAGCGAACCTCGGCTGCGGCCGCTTCGGGCACGTCCTCGGCCACGTCCTCGGCCACGTTCTCGGGCACGTCCTCGGGGCGCAGCAGGGCGGAACCGGCGGTCTCCCGCAGGGACAGGGCGGCCACGAGACCGCCGGCGGCGAACACCATCAGGTACGGGCCGGGCACCAGGGTGCTGCCGGTCGCGGAGATGAGCACGGTCATCAGGTACGGCACGGTGCCGGCGAACAGGGCGGCGGTCACGTTGTAGGCGATGGACAGACCGCTCTGACGCGTGCGAGTGGGGAAGGTCTCCGCCGACCACACCGCGTACGTGCCGAGGATGGCCGCCAGGATCACGCCGAGCAGCAGTCCGGCGATCCAGGTCCCGGCGAGCCCGGTCCGCATCAGGAGGAAGGCCGGGGTGGAGACGACCAGCAGGGCCGCCGTCGCCCCGACGAACACCGGCTTGCGTCCCACCCGGTCGGACAGCAGGCCGAACAGCGGCACGAGCACCAGGCCCACCAGCGAGATCACCGTGGACAGCAGTGCGGCGCTGTCGGCCGAGTGGCCCAGGTGGTCGGTCTCATAGGTGACGAGGTAGGTCAGCACCGCGTAGAAGGGCACGTGCATGGCCGCCATCAGGCCCGCCGCCTGGAGCAGTTGCCGCTTGTGGGAGCGCAGCAGCTCCCGCGCGGGGCTGCGCGGGATGGAGTCGCTGGCTTCGAGCATCCGGTACTCGGGGGTGTCCTCGATCTTGTTGCGGATGATGAAGCCGATGACGCCCAGCGGCGCGGAGACGAGGAAGGGGATGCGCCAGCCCCAGGAGGTGAGCTGGCCGTCGTCGAGTCCCGTGGACAGCAGCAGGAAGACGAACGAGCCGGCGAGGAAGCCCAGCAGGGAGCCGACCTCCAGCCAGCTCACCCCGAATCCGCGACGGCGCCGGGGCGCGCTCTCGGCGAGGAAGCTCGCCGCGCTGCCGAACTCGCCGCCCGCGGCGAAGCCCTGGATCAGCCGCAGGAGCACCAGGAGCACCGGGGCGGCGATCCCGATCGACGCGTAGCCGGGCAGCAGGCCGATCGTCAGGGTCGCGCCGGACATCATGAAGATGACCAGTGACAGGGTGCGCTTGCGGCCGATCCGGTCGCCGAGCGGTCCGAACACCAGGGCACCGACCGGCCGGATGCCGAACGACACGGCGAACACACCGAACACGGCGAGCAGTCCGGTCGTGCTGTTCTCGGCCGGGAAGAACACGGTCGCGACGGTACTGGCGAGATAGGCGTAGGCAGCCCAGTCGAACCAGTGCACGAACACGCCGACGGCTCCCGCGGCGACGCTCCTGCGCAGTGCGACCGCGTCGGTGGCCGCCACGGCTTCGGTCGTCGTGGCGCCGCTGTTACTGGTGCGCATACGCACCTCCTTGTGGGGATGGGTGACGAGCCGGGAGTTGTGCGCCTGCCCGTGCCCTCAGAGGGCGGGCAGGCCGGTCAGGGAGGCGGGGCTGGTGAGTTCGCGGAGTTCCGCCTCGGTCAGCAGCTCGCGCTCGCGTATGAGGTCGAGTGCGGGTCTGCCGGTGTGGTGCGCCTCCAGCGCGAGGGCGCAGGCGGTCTCGTAGCCGAGTGCGGGGCTGAGCGCGGTGACCAGTCCGGTGGAGGCCGCGACGGTCTCCGCGAGCCGGTTCCGGTTGCAGGTGATGCCCCGTACGCAGTGTTCGGTGAGGACTTTGATGCCCGCGGTCAGGTGCTCGAGGCCGGCGGTCAGACTCCGGTGGATGACCGGTTCGAAGGCGTTGAGCTGGAGCTGGCCGCCCTCGGCGGCGAGGGTGACGGTCACGTCGTTGCCGATGACCTCGAACGCGATCTGGTTGACCGCCTCGGGGATCACCGGATTGACCTTGCCGGGCATGATGGACGATCCGGCCTGCCGTGCGGGGAGGTTGATCTCGCCGAACCCAGCCTGCGGTCCGGAGGACAGCAGACGCAGGTCGTTGCAGATCTTGGACAGTTTCACGGCGATGCGCTTGAGCACGCCGGACAGCTGGACGAAGACACCGACGTCCTGGGTGGCCTCGATGAGGTCGGGCGAGGACAGCAGCGTCGGGATCCCCGTCAGCCGGCGCAGATGCTCCATCGCGCGCTCCCGGTAGCCAGGGCGGGCGTTGAGCCCGGTGCCGATCGCCGTGCCGCCGAGGTTGAGTTCGTGCAGCAGCAACCTGGCCTCGGCGAGCCGCAGTTCGTCCTCGGCGAGGGTGGCGGCGAACGCCCCGAACTCCTGGCCCAGCGTCATGGGTACGGCGTCCTGGAGTTGGGTGCGGCCCATCTTCAGCACGTCGGCGAACTCGGCGGCCTTGGTCTCGAAGGCCTCGCGCAGGCCGGCCAGGGCGACGAGCAGTTCGGCGATGTGCGCGTCCAGCGCAAGCTTCACCGCGGTCGGATAGACGTCATTGGTGCTCTGCCCGAGGTTGACGTGGTCGAGGGGGTGCAGGACCGCGTACTCCCCGCGGGAGCGTCCGAGCAGTTCCAGGGCGCGGTTGGCGATCACCTCGTTGGCGTTCATGTTGGTCGACGTGCCCGCGCCGCCCTGGATCAGGTCGACCACGAACTGGTCCCACAGCGCGCCGTCACGGATCTCGGCGCAGGCGTCCGTGATCGCCGACGCGAGTGCGCCGTCCAGCGCGCCGACCTCGGCGTTGGCGCGGGCCGCGGCGTGCTTCACCGCCGCCAGGGCGCGGATCAGGTGCGGCCGGGCGGCGAGGGTCTCCCCGGTCAGGGGGAAGTTGGCCACCGCTCGGACGGTGTGCGCGCCGTAGTAGGCGTCCGCCGGCACGTCGACGTCGCCGAGCATGTCGTGCTCCGTCCGGTACCTGGTGTCCGCCGGGGCGGTGTGCCGGGGGCCTGGGGTCGGGGGCATCGGGGTCCTCCGGGTCGTAGGGGATCGAGGGGGCCGGTGAACGGCACGCTGAGCGTCGCGGGAAGGCGGTCCGGGCCAGGCGGACCGGGCGGCCGGTGGGCGGAGGTCACCGCGCCGGCCGCCGTGCCAAGGGCGCCGGCACGGCACCGGGCGAGGCCGCGAGTACCGGCCGCCGCGCCAAGGGCGCCGGCACGGCACCGGGCCGGGCCGCGAGCGGTGGCCGCCGTGCCAAGGACCCGGGCCGGCACCGGGCGAGGCCTCGAGCGGCCGCCTGCGGCCGCGGTGGACCCCGTCGAACCGACCGGGGGTGACCACTGCCGTGCCGGACCCGGGCGGAACGTCTCCCGGGTGCTTCCACGGCACGCGACCGGTCCGCGCGGCCATGGCGGCGGCCGCCCCCGTCACGCCGCCGCTCCCCCGGCCGGGACGCTCCGGTCCACGCCGGTCCAGGCCAGGGCGATCGCCCCGTCGAGCAGGGCCCGCTGCGCCGCCGCGCCCACGCAGTACGCGGCGAACTCGTGCTGGTGGTTGGTGGCGGGCAGGGATCCGATGCCGATGTAGGGGTGGATGGCCGGCACCATCTGCGAGACGTTGCCCATGTCGGTGGAGGCGCGGTTCATCCGCGCGGCCTGGCCGGGCGGCGCGAACTCCCGGCCCAGGGCGAGGGCGTTCGCACGGTAGTGCCCGAGGGCGGTCTCGTCCGTGCGGAACTCCGCGTACGGCTTGCTCTCCGGCTCGATCTCCAGCTCGCAGCCGGTCGCGAGGGCACCGGCCTCGAAGGCCCGCATGACCCGCGGCTCCAGCTCGGCCAGTTCGGCGAGTGTCTCCGCGCGTACGTACCAACGGCCGGTCGACCGCTCCGGGATGGCGTTCGGGGCGTCCCCGGCGTGGGTCACCACACCGTGCACCCTGGCCGAGCCCGGCAGTTGCTGGCGCAGCAGGCCGATCGCGACCTGGGCCACGGTGAAGGCGTCGGCCGCGTTGACCCCGGCCTCCGGGTAGGCCGCGGCGTGCGCGGACTTCCCGGCGTAGGAGATCCTGGAGTGGCTGACCGCGAACGGGCGGGCCTCGGCGACGTCGACGGGCGCCGGGTGCACCATCATCGCGAGGTCCACTCCGGCGAAGGCGCCCCGGTCGAGCATCTCGATCTTCCCGCCGCCGCCTTCCTCGGCCGGGGTGCCGTAGACCTCCACGGTGAGGCCGGCGTCGTCGGCGACGGCGGCCAGGCCGAGCGCGGCCCCCACCGAACTCGCGGCGATGAGGTTGTGCCCGCACGCGTGGCCGAGGCCCGGCAGCGCGTCGTACTCGGCGCACAGCGCGATCCGGACGGGCCCGCTGCCGAACCGGGCGAGGAACGCCGTCTCCAGGCCCAGGTAGGACGAGGTGACGTCGAATCCGGCGCGGTCCAGCAGTTCCGGTACGGCGGCGGCGGCCCGGTGTTCCTCCCAGGCGGTCTCCGGGTCGGCGTGCAGCCGCTCGGAGAGCCCGATCAGCTCCTCGGCCCGGCGGTCGACCGCCTGCCGGGCCGCCTCCTTCAGCGCGCTCATCACAGGTCGCCCGGGACGCCGTAGGAAGGAGCGGCGGCGGGGTCGAGTCCGCGCCGCACGTAGTCGTCCCGCTGCGGCAGCCAGACGTCGAGGAGTTCGCCGAGCCGGTCCACGGGATCCTCGGCCCAGTCCACCCGCAGGTCGGTCACCCGCCAGTCCACGTCCGCGACGACCGCCAGGCCCGCGGAGTACACCGGCCCCTCCTCGCCGCCGGCCGCGACGGCGGCCTTCAGGGCGGTGAGCAGACGCTCCTCGAGCTCCCCGCCGGCCGCGGCGTAGGCGTCGAGGAGAACGCCGGGGATGTGCTCGCCGGACAGCATGTTGCCGGCCGCCACCGCGCCGTCCGCGGTGGCCGAGGCGTGCTTGCCGAGGGTCTGCGAGCCACTGTGGGCGAACCCGGCACCGGAGCGGCCCAGCACGGTCAGCTGCCGGTACTCGATGGACTTCGCGTTCCGCGCCGCGCCGGTGACGTCGGCCAGGGCGCGCTCCGCGTCGCCGTGGTCGGCCAGCCCGTCCAGCAGGCTCGTGCCGAGCGTGGGGTCGGTGACGTTCTGCGAGGCCGCCGCGCCGACCCCGGGCCGCAGATGGACGACCCGGGCGGCGACCGCCGGACTCGACGAGCTGGCCACGATGCCGAACCGCTGACCGTCGCGTACCACCAGGGAGAAGGTCATGCCCGCGCCTCCTCGGGGATCACGGCGATCGCGTCGATCTCGCACAGCCACTCCGGGCGGGCCAGGGCGGAGACGACCAGGCCGGTGGAGATGGGGTGCACGCCCTTGGTCCAGCGGCCCACGGTGCGGTACACCGCCTCGCGGTAGCGCGGGTCGATCAGGTAGATGGTCAGCTTGACCAGGTGCTCCATCCGGCTGCCCGCTTCTTCGAGCAGCATCTTGATGTTGGCCATCGCCTGCTCGGCCTGGGTCTCGGCATCACCGATGCCCACGGACTCGCTGGTGTCGAGGTTCTGGCCGATCTGACCCCGGACGTACACCGTGTCGCCGGCGACGACGGCCTGGCAGAGGTCGTTGTCGAGGCTCTGCTCGGGATAGGTGTCGCGCGTGTTGAACGGCCGGATCCGGGTGTGCCCGCCGGCGACGATCGGGGTCCGCGCCTGACGGCCCTCGCTCGTGGAGGTCATCGTCTGCTCCTCAGTTCGTCAGGGCCGCCGGCGTGGCGCCGGGCCGGTCGGTGGTGCCGTACGCGAGGTAGCCCCGCTGGGTCGCGATGTGGTCGGCGACGTATCTGGCGTCGTGCCAGACGCCCCAGATGAAGCTCGATCCGCGGCGGGACAGCCAGGGCAGGCCCAGGAAGTAGACGCCGGGCTCGGTGGACACTCCTCGCCGCTGGTCCGGCCGGCCGTTCTCGTCGAACGCGTCGACCTCGAGCCAGCCGTAGTCGGTGGCGAAGCCCGTCGCCCAGACGACCGAGGTGACGCCGGCCCCGGCCAGGTCGAGCTCCAGGAGGGGACTGGTCACGCAGTCCGGGTCCGGTCCGAGGACGTGGGCCTCCGGCTCCTCGGGGAGGTCGAGCCCGTTGCGCTCGACGTACTCGTCGGCCGCCCGCAGGAACGCGAGGTACTTGTCGTCGCCGAGCGCGATGTTCGCGGCGAGATCCGGCGCGAAGCGCAGTACGCCGTCGTCGTAGGACGTGGTCAGGCCGACAAGCTCGATGCCGGTGCCGGCCAGGGCGCGGAAGTCCACGGTGTGGCCGCCGCGGGCGCCGCTGACGGCGATGGTGACGTGTTCGGCACCTCGGGGAGGGGTCTCCGAGTCCCAGATCCCGAGCACACCGAGCCACCAGCAGAAGTCACGTCCGCGGTACTCGCGGGGAGGACGGTCGTGCGGGCCGACGGAGAGGAAGACCCGGCGGCCGGACCGGCGCAGCTCGTCGGCGATCTGGACCCCGGAGGAGCCGGCCCCGACCACGAGGACGGCGCCCTCGGGCAGTTGCTCCGGGTTGCGGTACCCACTGGAGTGGATCTGCGCGGGGACGGCGCCGTCCGGGACGATGGGCGGGATCACGGGTCGCTGGAACGGTCCGGTCGCGGCCACGACGAAGCGCGCGTCGATGGAGCCCTCCGACGTCTCGACCCGGAAGCCGGGCCGGCCGGTGTGCTTGCGCACCGAGGTCACCTCGACACCGCAGCGGACCGGGGCGCCGATCTTCTCGGCGTACATGACGAAGTAGTCCGCGACCTGCTCCTTCGAGACGAAGGCGTCGGGGCCGACGTCGGGGAACTCCAGCCCCGGGAACCGGTCGTGCCACGCGGGCCCGTTGGCGACCAGGGAGTCCCACCGCTCCGAGCGCCACCGCTCGGCGATCCGGTGCCGCTCCAGGACGATGTGCGGTACGCCGTGGGCTCCCAGGTGCTCGCTCATCGCGACGCCCGCCTGGCCCGCCCCGACCACGACTACTTCAGTCTCTTCACTGGGCATTTCAGCCTCCACTCAGGCGGTAGTCCATTCCGGTGTCGCGTTGACTGTGCTACCGCACGAGACATCCTCGGGCGCCCCCGGAAACCTGTCGAACAGATGTTTCCGGTGTGAGTGATCTGATTTCGAGATGCGATCAAGGGGCGTGACACTGGGCGTGTCGTGCGGGACGGATGGTTACCGTGGGGGTCGGCGCCGGCGATCCGTTGCCGCGTCCGCCCACACGGAAGGGAACCCCTCGATGGTCGATGAGCCGGTCTTGGTGCTAGCGGCAACCGGAGGACAGGGCAGGGCCGTTGCCGACGCGCTGCTGGGCCGCGGGGCCCGGGTCCGCGCGCTGGTGCGCGACCCCGCGCGGAAAGCGGCACGGGAACTGGCCGACCGGGGTGTCGAAGTGATGGCGGGATCCCTGAGCGATCGCGGGTCGCTCGCCGCCGCGATGAGCGGGGTGGCGGGCGTCTTCGCGTTCACCACCCCCTTCGAGGCCGGCGTCGAGGCGGAGGTGGGCCAGGGACGGGCCATCCTGGCTGCCGCCGGGGAGGCGGGCGTGCCGCATCTCGTATTCAGCTCGGTCGCCGGCGCCGACCAGGAAAGCGGGGTGCCGCACTTCGAGAGCAAGGCACGCATCGAGGCCGAACTGGCCGCCGGCGACGTGCCCCATACGATCCTGGGGCCGACGTATTTCTTCGACAACGCTCTCGGCGGAGCGGAGCGCATCCTCGGCGGCGTTCTCGACCTGCCGCTGCCGCCCGACCGGCCGTTGCAGCAGCTTGCCCGCCCCGACCTCGGAGCGTTCGCGGCGGAAGTGCTGCTCAACCCCGCCCGCTACGTCGGGCAGCGCATCGAGCTGGCAAGCGACGCGCCCACTCCCACGCAGATGGCGGCCGCGCTCGGCGCGGCGCTGGGACGGGAGGTCCGCCATGAGCAAGTGCCTTTGACGGCGGTCGCCAACCCGGACATGCACGCGATGTGGACGTTCCTGAACGGACCCGGCTACCGCGTCGACATCCCCGCACTGCACGCCGCTCACCCGGAGATCCCCTGGAGCGGCTTCGCCGACTGGGCGCACCGCACGTTCGCGCCGGCCCGCTGAGGCAGCCGGTCCGCTGATCCGGCCCGTCAGGTCCTGCGGAGGCCGGGGTGGGAACGCGGATGAGCGGGGCAGGACGGAGGCGTCCGCGGGCGATCGTGCCGTCGCCGCCGCCGTCACCGCCCGGGCCGAGGCCTCACGAAAGCCGGACCCGCCAGGCCAGTACGCCACCGGAGACGCCGGGCCGCAGTCGCACGCGCAGGCGCAGTGCGGTGGCGGCCACCGGCTCGTAGGAGACGTGGTTGAACGTGTCGGTGGCCGTGCCGTACGCCGAGGCGCCGCTCACCGGCTGCCAGGCGCCCGCGGGTGACCGGTACTCCAACTGCCAGGACTGCGGTACCCGGCAGGCGCCGTGGCCGGTGTCGTCGTACCAGTACACCGACACCCCGCTCGTGCGGACCGGCTCGGCGTACTCGTACCGCACCCACTCCTCCGTGCCGGTCCGGTCCCACCAGGTGAAGCGGGGTATGGACTGATCGAAGGAGTCCGCGGGCTCGACCGCGGCGTTGATGATCAGGGCCTGGGGGCTGTCCACGCCGCTGAAGGACGCGGTGCAGTCGGCCCATTCGCTCGCCCGCCGCCCCGATCCCACCGTGGGAAAGGCGGTGATGCGCAGCCGCGCGGCGGCGGACGGGATCAGCGTGATGTGCTCGACCGGCTCGGTGGTGCGCACCGGGCTCTGCTGGAGCGGCGCCGCCACGTTCTGGTCGTCCGCCTGCCAGGCGGGGACACGCCGTGCCTTGGCCTTCATCCGGACGGGGGTTCCGGTGTACGTGAACGGGTTGGCGGCACGGGCCCGGGTGCGCTCCAGGATGAAGGAGCGGGCGGGGTCCTTCTCGTCCAGTGCCAGGGCGTAGTTCCACGGCGAGGCCGGACGCACCTCGTACTCGGGCCAGTCCGCGGTGCCGGCGAACCGCGTCCACGCCTCCTCGATCTGGAGGGAGTAGGTCAGCGGACCGTGGTCGACGGAGACCGAGTCGCGGTTCGCGCCCCAGGTGCGCACGGTGGTGCGCATGGGCAGGCGCAGCTCCACGGTGTCGCGGTGCTGCCAGGGGCGGTCAAGGACCAGGTACCCGCCGCTGCTGCGGGCCTGCGCGGGCCGGCCGTTCACCAGCACCGAGGGGGCCCGGCACCAGCCCGGCACGCGCAGGTACAGAGGGAAGCGCACCGTCCGGGGTGTGGACAGGGTGAACGCGACGGTCTCGCCGAACGGGTAGTCGGTGCGTTCGGCGATGGTGACCGTGGTGCCGTCGGCGACCTCGGCGCGCACCGAGGACTCCGCGTACAGCGAGGCGCACAGGCCGCCGTCGGCGCTGGCCAGCCAGAGTTCCTCGGCGTAGTAGGGCCAGCCCATGCCGTAGTTGTGCGGGCAGCAGCGGTACTGGTGGATGCCGGGCATGTACGCCTGCATGGCGAAGCGGTTGTCGAACTGGCCATGTGACTTGGGGACGTTGTCGAGCTGGATGCCGTTGGCGGAGGTCGCGTAGTGGATGCCCTGCTGCAGCGGGTCGAGCGCGGCCGGCAGCATGTTCAGCGCCAGCTCCTCGCAGCGGTCGGCCCACACCGCGTCGCCGGTGATGCGGGTGAGCAGCTGATGGCTGTGCATGAACTCGACGATGCCGCAGGTCTCGAAACCCTGGCGGGGATCGTGGTAGCCGCTGCGGGCGTTCTCGTCCCCGGCGAAGCCGCCGCCGGGGAACTGCCCGTACCGGCGCATCACGGTGTCGTAGACACGGTAAGTGGCGTCACGGAAGGCCGAGCCGCCGGCCAGAACGCCGTACTGGGCCGGTTCGCGGAACCCCTGGGCCAGGTTGACGTTGTGCCAGGTGGGGATCGCGGTGGTGTAGTCGGCGCTGTTGGCATGGATCTTGTGCACCAGGTCCAGCAGCCAGGAGTCGCCGGTGCGGTTGTACAGCCAGTAGGCCGTGTCGATGGTGTCGCCGCAGCGGGCGGAGCCCCAGCCCTGTCCGAACAGTGCGGCCGGCTGCGTATCGAGGTACTTCAGCCATCCTCGCAACGCCGGGACGACCCGGTCGTCACCGCTGTACTCGTGCCAGGTGCGCAGGGCGTCCAGCACCGGCATGTACGGCCAGAAGTCCGGGCCGCCGCCCAGCGCCGTGCGCAGCGCGGACGGGCCGAAGAAGCCGTCCGGTTGCCGGGTGGCCAGGATGCGGTCGATCCAGGCGCGGGTCAGCTCCAGGGTCCTGGCGTCGCCGGTGACGTAGCCGAGGTCGCCGAAGCCGCGCAGCCAGTAGGGCAGTTCCTCCCAGCCGTCCCTGTCGGGCACGGCCCAACCACTGGTGGCCGGGGACAGGTACTCGGAGATCTCCGGCAGGCGCCCGTTGAGGCCGTTGAGCTGGAGGTCGAGCTGTTCGCGCAGCCAGCCCTTGGGGGTGACGCTGCCCGGGGGAAGCCGCAGAAAGGGCTCCTGCCGCAACGGGGCCCGGTTGGCCGGGTATCGGCTGAGGGCGCGGGCGGGGCCGACCAGGCGCACCGGCGGCCGGGGCGCGGCCGCCTGCGCGGGCAGACCCGTCGCTCCCGCCAGTGCGGCGCCACCGACGACGGCCAGTGAGCGGTTGAGGAACGCGCGACGTTCCATGCGGACGTCCTTCCTGAACTGCCGAAGGGGGACAGGGCGGTGGGACGACGAGGAGACCGCCGGCCGGCGGCGGTCGTGTGGTCGTGGTGGGGGGTGACGGCCGGCGCGTGCGGACCGGCCGGCGGCGCTGTGCGACTGCGGCGTCAGCGCGCCTTATAACGTTGGAGAGACTGCCGCCGACAGGAATGACAGCATGCGCGAGCAGTCGTGTCCAGACCTTGAACGGCCCGTGCCAGCCGCTGACTTGGACATCTTTCGGCCGGGGCCGTGCCGGTTCGCATCGGTTGGGGTTCGGGGTCTGGACAGGGTTGTGAGGGCCCTGCTTTCATGCTGCCGCGCCGACTTTTCCAACGTTATACAAGAACGCTTCCGCTGCGCTTCCCATGGCGCTTCCCGCTGTGACGGGCGGCGCGAGCGTCTCCTTCGGCGCAGGTTCAGGCGTGGACAATTTCCGTTACGGAAAGGGTGAGCATGAGCCCAGGCAGACTCCGAATACCCTTCCTCGGCCGACTCGCTGCGTTGCTGCCACTGCTGCTGGGGGCCGCGTTGCTGGTCCCGGCCCAAGTGAGTGCCGCACCCGCCGCGGCGTCCCCTCCCTCCGCCGAGGCCGCCGACCTCGGCCTGCGAGGTGACTACTACCGGATGTCCAGCAGGACGGCGCTGGACTTCGCGTCGTACACCGGCACCCGGATCGACAACTCCCTCTACGTCGACGACCTGCTGCCCACGCTGCGCGCCTACGCCGGGACCACGGACAACGTCGCGGTGCGCTGGACGGGTCGGCTCCAGGTACCCGTGGACGGCGTCTACACCTTCTACATCAAGGGCGACAACGGCTTCCGGATGTCCCTCGACGGGGCCAGTGTGATCGACCACTGGACCACCGACTGGGACGTCCAGACCACCTCCGAGGCGATCACCCTGACGGCCGGTCTGCACGACCTGGCGGTCGACTACAACCAGGGCAACGGCGGTGCCTACCTGCACACCGAGTGGTCGGGGCCGGGCTTCTCCCGGCAGCCGGTCCCCGACTCGGCGCTGCACCTGCCGGCCGGCTTCGCCCCCGCCGACGCCAAGGGCACCGTCGCCACGACCGGGCGGACCGCCACGATCGAACTGCCCTCCGCCGTCGAGGCCGTTCCGGCCGACGCGGCCAAGCACCTCGCGGTGGTCTCCGGAGGCGCCCTCTGGTCCCCCACCGTGGCCAGGGATCCCAACAACGCCTCCAGGCTCCTGGTCACCCCCGGCAAGGACGACACCCCCGTCGCACTCCACGCCGACGTGCGGATCAGCTACGACGGCAAGGGCGGCATCACCACCGCCGACGGCGAACTCGGGCCCTTCTCCGTGGTGGCGCAGAACAACTCCACCTGGTACTTCGCCACCAAGTGGGCCAAGGACGTCTCCGCCGACAACGCCCTGCCCGAGTACCCGCGGCCGCAGCTGACCCGCAAGAACTGGCAGAACCTCAACGGCACCTGGCAGTTCCAGGCCACCGAGCAGGACGCCGCGCTGCCCACCGGGAAGCTCACCGGGAAGATCCTGGTGCCGTACCCGATGGAGTCGGCCCTGTCCGGCGTCGCCAAACACCACGACTGGTCGCTGTACCAGCGCACCTTCACCGTGCCGAACGGCTGGAAGGTGGGATCGGGCAACCGGCTGCGGCTGAACTTCGGCGCGGTCGACCACGAAGCCTGGGTCTATGTCAACGGCAGGCAGGTCGCCCACCACACCGGCGGCTACGAGGAGTTCGGCGCCGACGTCACCGACGCGCTCAGCGGACGCGGGCAGCAGACCCTGCTGGTGAAGGTCAAGGACACCACGAACGACAAGTACGCCCTCGGCAAGCAGTCCACCAACCCGAGCGGCATCTGGTACACTCCGAGCTCCGGCATCTGGCAGACCGTCTGGATGGAGCCCGTTGCCGCGGCGAGCGTCGACTCACTGGTGCTCACCCCGGACCTGTCGGACAACTCGCTCTCCGTCACCGTGCGCCCGGCCGCCGGGACCGCCCCGACGGCGAAGGTCACCGCCACCGCCTACGCCGGCGACAAGCCCGTGGGATCGGTCACCGGCCGGGCCGGTACCGCGCTGCGCATCCCGATCAGCAAGCCGCGCCTGTGGAGCCCGGACGACCCGTACCTGTACGACCTCAAGGTGACGCTTGACGGCGGACGTGCCGGAGAGGACGAGGTCGGCTCCTACTTCGGTATGCGGTCGATCAAGGTCGCCCCGGTCGGCGGCGTCAACAAGATCGTGCTCAACGGGAAGCCCACCTTCGTGATGGCCACCCTGGACCAGGGGTTCTGGCCGGACGGTCTGTACACCGCGCCGACCGACGAGGCCCTGAAGTACGACCTGGTGGAGCACAAGAAGCTCGGCTTCAACGCGGTGCGCAAGCACATCAAGGTGGAGCCCGCCCGCTGGTACTACTGGGCCGACCGGCTCGGTCTGATGGTGTGGCAGGACATGCCGAGCCGTATGACGGCGGCGGCCGGCACACCGGAGACCCAGACCTTCATCGACCAGGTGCACACCATCGTCGACCAGCACATCAGCAGCCCGTCGATCGTCATGTGGACCATGATGAACGAGGGCTGGGGCGAATGGAGCAAGGCCGCCACCGGTGAACTCGCGGACGCGGTCAAGAAGCAGGACCCGTCCCGTCTCGTGGATGCCCACTCCGGAGTCAACTGCTGTGCCTCCAAGGGTGATTCGGGTCGAGGCGACATCATCGACTTCCACGACTACCACGGTCCGGCGAACCCCGCCCCCGACGCCACCCGGGCATCCGTCGACGGGGAGCACGGCGGCTACTCGTACCTCGTTCCGGGCCACATCCTGGGGACCGCCGGCGGTCAGGA
Source organism: Streptomyces sp. NPDC004721 (assembly GCF_053601495.1). NCBI lineage: Bacteria > Bacillati > Actinomycetota > Actinomycetes > Kitasatosporales > Streptomycetaceae > Streptomyces > Streptomyces sp. NPDC004721. The sequence goes on along the minus strand of NZ_JBSGBZ010000003.1, from coordinate 15,461 downwards.
CTACGGCGACGCCGCCACCAGCACCGAGGAGTTGACCAAGGCATACGTGGAGAACACCAGGAAGCTGATCCAGCGCGCCTCCTGCGGGCTCTCCGGCTCGGTCTACACCCAGGTCACAGACGTGGAGGGCGAGCTCAACGGCCTGCTCACCTACGACCGCAAGGTGGTCAAGGTGCTCCCCGACCAGGTGCGGGAGATCAACCAGCAGGTCATCGCGGCGGGCTCCGCCGCGGGCGGGGTGAACGTCCCGCCGGGCACCCCGGGACCGGCCGGAGTGTCCTGGTGGCCGCTGCACCAGCAGTCCGGCACGGTCGCCCCGGACGTCGCCGGCGGACACGACGGCACCCTCAAGGGCGGCGCGACCTGGACCTCCGGGCCGAACGGCGGCGCGCTGCAACTGGATGGCAAAACCGGTTACGTCGACGCCGGCGCGCCCGTCCTGGACACCGAGAAGGGCGACTACTCGGTGGCCGCCTGGGTCCGGCTGGACGACAAGGGGCACTTCAGCACCGCGGTGTCCATCGACGGCGACAGGAGCAGCGTCTTCTACCTGCAGTACTCCCAGGCCGACAAGCGGTTCGCGTTCAGCTTCTCCGGCGCCCGGGCGCTGGCGAACAGCATCGGTGAGCCGCAGGCCGGCAAGTGGTACCACCTGGTCGGCAGCTACAGCCACCGGGACGGGGCGCTGCGGATCTACGTGGACGGCACCGAGGCGGGCTCCACCCGCGCCTGCAACGGAGAGGTGCCCACCGGGAACCTGGTGATCGGCCGCGGCAAGTACAACGGCGGCCCGGTCGACCACTGGACCGGCGCGATCGCCGACGTCCACGCCTACGACCGCGCCCTGAGCGGGGCCGAGGCGGCCTCGCTGGCAGCGCACGAACCCACCGCACCCACCACGCGGTGACGACGGCGGGAGGCCCCCGGTCCACCCCGGGGGCCTCCCGGTCCCCCCTGCCCCTGACCTAACCCGCTGCCCCTGCCCCTGCCCCTGCCCCTGCCCCTGCCCCTGCCCCTGCCCCTGCCCCTGCCCCTGCCGAGAAACGTGCGCGACGCCGTATTCCCACCGTGCGGCGCCCCTTCGGTGCCCCCTTCGGCGATCCGGACGACGTCGTCGACCTCGCCGTGACACAGCAGTCGCCCCACCACGCAAGGAGTGCAACGACCATGACCAGCCCTCGCAGATCCCGTCTCGTGGCCGCCGTCTGCCTCGCTGCCGCCGCGGCCCTCGCCGCCGGCTGCTCCAAGGAGGAGGGCAGCGGCACGGCCTCCTCCGACACCAGCCAGGGCGCCCAGGTGGTGCAGTCGCCGTCCGCCGACTCCTCGGGATCGGGCTGCACCCTGGAGGCCTACGGCGCCACCAAGGTCGACCTGAAGAACGCGGTCGTCGGCTTCTCGCAGTCCGAGAAGGAGGCCAACCCCTTCCGGATCGCCGAGACCCAGTCCATCAAGGACGAGGCCGCCAAACTGGGCATCAAGAAGTTGCTCACCACCAACGCCCAGTCCCAGCTGTCCAAGCAGATCAGCGACATCAAGGACATGCTGGCCCAGGGCGCCCAACTGCTGATCGTGGCGCCGCTGAACTCCGACGGCCTGGAACCGGCGCTCCAGGCCGCCGCGGCCAAGCACGTGCCCGTGATCACCGTCGACCGCAAGCTCAACGCCACCGCCTGCAAGGACTATGTGGCCTTCCTCGGCTCGGACTTCGTCGAGCAGGGCAAGCGGGCGGCGGACGCGATGATCCAGGTGACCGGCGGCAAGGGGAAGGTCGCGATCCTGCTGGGCTCGTCCGGGAACAACGTCACCACCGACCGCACCAAGGGCTTCGTCGACCAGATCAAGGCCAAGGCCCCGGGCCTCGAGATCGTGGCCCAGCAGACCGGCGAGTTCGCCCGCGACAAGGGCCAGCAGGTGATGGAGCAGCTGATCCAGTCCAAGCCGGACATCACCGCCGTGTACGCGGAGAACGACGAGATGGGCCTGGGCGCCGTCACCGCCCTCAAGGGAGCCGGCAAGAAGCCCGGCAAGGACGTCAAGATCATCTCCATCGACGGCACCCGCAACGCGGTGCAGGCCCTGGCCGACGGCCAGTACAACGGGGTGATCGAGTCCAACCCCCGGTTCGGCCCGCTGGCCTTCGAGACCGCGCAGAAGTTCTTCGCCGGCGAGTCCATCCCGGAGAACGTGATCATCTCCGACCGCGCCTACGACGCGTCCAACGCCAAGGACTCCCTGTCCGGAGCCTACTGAGACGCCCTCGGGCCACCCGGGCCGCCCCGGACCGGGCGGCCCGCTCCCCGCTGACCGACCGACGGAAGGCCTGACCCCCATGGCACCCCCCGAAGCGGCTGTCGCCGCACCGCACCCGGACGCGGACGGCGCCGCGCCACCGACGGTGCTGGAAGCCGTCGGCGTCGGCAAACGCTTCGCCGGCGTGGTGGCGCTCGACGACGTCTCCCTGACGCTGCGCCGCGGTGAGATCCACGCCCTGGTCGGCGAGAACGGCGCCGGCAAGTCCACGCTGATCAAGGTGCTCACCGGCGTGCACCGCCCCGACACCGGGGAGCTGCGCCTGGGCGGGCAGCCGGTCTCGTTCGCCCGGCCGCACGAAGCGCAACAGGCCGGCGTCTCGACCATCTACCAGGAGGTCAACCTCGTCCCGATGATGAGCGTGGCGCGGAACATCTTCCTGGGCCGCGAGCCCAAGAACCGCCTGCGCCTGATCGACTTCCCCCGGATGCACCGGGAGGCGGCCGAACTACTGGCCGGCTTCGGAGTCACGGCCGATGTGCGCCGCCCCCTGAACACTCTGGGCGTGGGCACCCAGCAGATGGTGGCACTGGCACGGGCCGTCTCGGTGCGGGCCCGGGTGGTGGTGATGGACGAGCCGACCTCCGCGCTGGAGCCGCGCGAGGTGGAGACGCTCTTCCGGGTCATCGAGGAGCTGCACAGCCGGGACATCGCCATCCTCTACGTCAGCCACCGGATGGATGAGCTGTACCGCATCTGTGACCGGGTCACCGTGCTCCGCGACGGGCGGCTGGTGCACACCGGCGCCCTCGCGGATCTGGACCGGATGCAGTTGGTCTCGATGATGCTCGGCCGGGAGGTCGCCGAGGTCCGCCGGCACGGCGTCACCGGCTTCGGCGCCGCTCACGACGCCGCCCGTGAACCGGTGCTCACCGCCGAGAAGCTGAGCCGCCGTCATCTGCTCGACGAGGTGTCCCTGGAGTTGCGTCCGGGGGAGGTTCTGGGGCTGGGCGGCCTGCTGGGTTCCGGACGTACCGAGACCGCGAAGGCCCTCGTCGGTGCGCTGCCGCTGGACTCCGGCACGGTCTCGGTGGCGGGCAGACCGCTGCGCCGCCTCTCTCCCGCCGCGGCGATCCGGGCCGGCATCAGCCTGCTCTCCGAGGACCGCAAGGCCGAGGGGATCGTGCCGGGCCTGTCGGTGCGGGAGAACATCGTCCTGGCCGCCATGCCCCGCCTCTCCCGTGCCGGTGTCGTCTCCCGCAGGCAGCAGGACCGCATCGTCGAGATCTTCATGAAGCGGCTGCGGATCAAGGCGGCCGGCCCCGAGCAGAAGGTCGAGGAGCTCTCCGGCGGCAATCAGCAGAAGGTGCTGCTGGCCCGCTGGCTCTGCCTGGAGCCCAGAGTGCTGCTGCTGGACGAGCCCACCCGCGGGATCGACGTCGGCGCCAAGGCCGAGGTGCAGGCCCTCATCGACGAACTGGCGCAGGAGGGGCTGGCGGTGCTGCTGATCTCCTCCGACGTCGAGGAGCTGGTGGAGGGCGCGGACCGGCTGGTGGTGCTGCGCGGCGGCGCGGTGGCCGGTGAGCTGGCCGGCGACCTGGTCAGCGAGCCCGAACTGCTGGACATGCTGGCCGCGCACACGCCCGAGCCCGCTGCCGAGGCGCCGCCCGCAGCGTCACAAACAGCGCCGCACACCCCGCCGCACACGGACAAGGAGCAGGGATGACCCAGTTGTCGCCGGCACTGGGACGGAGCGCGGTGCGGCTCGCCGCACCGGCCTGGTTCCAGAAGTACGGCGTCTACACGGCGGTGTTGGTGCTGCTCGCCTTCAACGCCGCGTTCACCGAGCACTTCCTGACCGTCGCCAATCTGCGGACCCAGCTGGTGCAGGTCTCCCCGGTCGTCATCGTGGCGCTCGGCATGGCGCTGGTCATCGGCACCGAGGGCGTGGATCTGTCGGTGGGGTCCACGATGGCGCTGGCCGCCGCGCTGCTGCCGCTCTACCTCGGCTACGGTCTGGTTCCGGCGCTGCTCGTGGCGCTGGTGGCCGGGGTCGTCGTGGGCACGGTCAACGGCACCCTGGTCGCGGTGGTGGGCCTGCAACCCATCGTGGCCACTCTGGCCCTGTTCGTCGGAGGCCGGGGACTGGCCCTGGTGACGGCGGACGGGCAGCTCAAGCAGATCGTCAACCCGGACCTGCTGGCGCTCGGCAGCGGTGAGGTGCTGGGCATCCCCGTGGTGGTACTGACCGCGGGCGTCCTGGCACTGGCGGTGGCCGGTGTCGTGCACCGCACCACCTTCGGCCGGCAACTGGTCGCGGTGGGCGGCAACCGGGCCGCCGCCGGACTCGCCGGCCTGCCGGTCAAGCGGGTCCTGATCGGCGTCTACGTGCTGTGCGGCGTCCTCGCGGCGCTCGCCGGCGTGCTGGCCACCGCCCGGCTGACCGCCAGCGACCCCTCCGCGCTCGGCAACCTCATGGAGCTGTCCGCGATCACCGCGGTGGTGGTCGGCGGCACGCCGCTGACCGGCGGCTCGGTACGGGTGCTGGGCACCGTCACCGGCGCGCTGCTGATGCAGCTGCTGCGGGCCACCCTGGTCAAGCACGATCTGCCGGACTCCACCGCGCAGATCGCCCAGGCCGCCATCATCCTCGTCGCCGTCTACGTCGCCCGGGAGCGCAGGTCCCGATGAAGTCACTCACCACCCCCCGGCAACTGTCGGCCGCCCTCCGCCCGACGGCGGCGTCCCCCTCCCCCACCGCCGGCCAGGAGCGGATCACGTCGCTCCTCCAACGGCACGGCGCCCTCGCCGTCCTGGTGGCGGTCGTCCTCGTCTCCTCGTTCGTCTTCCCGTCCTTCGGCACACTCGACAACGTCCAGAACATCGCCGTACAGGCGTCCTTCATCGCCGTCGTCGCCCTGGGCATGACGCTGGTGATCATCACCGGCGGCATCGACCTCTCGGTCGGATCGGTGTTCGCGCTCGGCGGCGTGCTGGCCGCCTGGGCCTCGCAGTACGGTCTCTGGGCCGCGCTGCTGCTGCCGCTGGCCGTCTGCGGGGCGATCGGCACACTCAACGGGCTGCTGATCGCACGGGCCGGCATGGCCCCCTTCATCGTCACCCTGGCCACCCTGCTGGGGGCCCGCGGCCTGCTGCTCGCCCTCACCGACGAGGGCGCCACCACCTACCTGGTGCCGCGGGGCTCGGCCTTCGCCGAACTCGGCCAGGGGACGGTGGGCGGCTTCGGGTATCCGGTGCTCATCGCGCTGGCCCTGTTCGCCGCGGGCGGGACGGTGTTGCAGCGCACCTCGTTCGGCCAGTCGCTGTTCGCGGTGGGCGGCAGCGCCGACGCCGCGACCCTGATGGGGCTGCCGGTGGCCCGCACCCGGGTCCTGGTCTACATGCTCAGCGGGCTGCTCGCGGGGTTCGCCGGCGCGCTCAACGCCGCCCGGCTCTCCTCCGGAGTGACGATCATCGGCGTGGGCATGGAGCTGGACGCCATCGCCGCGGTGGTCATCGGCGGCACCCTGCTGATCGGCGGAGCCGGCTCGGTGAGCGGCACCCTCTGGGGAGTGCTGCTGCTCGCGGTCATCCAGAATCTGATCAACCAGATAGGCTCGCTCAATTCGTCCTACCAGTCCGTGGTCAGCGGCGGCTTCCTCATCGTGGTGGTCGTGGCCCAGCGGTACCTAGCGCGGGCACGCCGCACCTGATGACAGACGCCGTGCCGCAGGACCGTCGCAGTCCTGCGCTCGGCCCGACAAGGAGGGAACGCCGTGGGCGTCAGCCTCAAAGACGTGGCGCTGCGAGCGGGAGTGTCCATCAAGACCGTCTCGAACGTCGTCAACGACTATCCGCACGTCACCCCGGCCATGCGGGCCCGGGTGCAACAGGCGATCGACGAACTCGGCTACCGCCCCAATCTCACCGCGCGCCACCTGCGCAAGGGCCGCACCGGGATCATCGCGCTGGCCGTTCCCGAACTCGGCAACCCGTACTTCGCCGAACTGGCCAGCGCGGTCATCGACGCCGCGGCCCGCCACCACTACACCGTGCTCCTCGACCACACCGCCGGCATGCGGGAGAAGGAGATGCTCGTCTGCCAGGGGTTCCGGACCCATGTGATCGACGGCCTGATCCTCTCCCCGATCGAGCTGGAGAACCAGGACCTGCGCGGCCGCACCGACACATCGCCGCTGGTGCTGCTCGGCGAGCGGGAGTACGACGCCCCCTACGACCACATCGCGATCGACAACGTGGCCGCGGCGCGCAGCGCGGTCCGCCACCTGGTGGGGATGGGGCGGCAGCGGATCGCCTTCCTCGGCGCGCGGGCCGAGAGCGCACGGCAGCCCGCCCACCTGCGCCTCCAGGGGTGGCGGGAGGAGCTGGCCGCGTCCGGGCTGCCGCACGACGACTCGCTGGTCGCCCCCACCGACGGCTACGGCCGGGCGGACGGCGCGCAGGCCATGACCGCCCTGCTGGACCGCGGAGTGCGGCCCGACGCGGTCTTCGCCTACAACGACCTCCAGGCGATCGGCGCCATGAGGGTGCTCGGCGAGCGCGGGCTGCGCATCCCGCAGGACGTCGCGGTGGTGGGGTTCGACGACATCGAGGAGGGCCGCTTCGGGGCGATCACGCTGACCACCGTCTCCCCCGACAAGCAGGCCATCGCCCGGCAGGCCGTCGGCTGCGTCATCTCGCGGCTGACCGGCTCCGCCGACGGCGAGCCGCGCCGGCTGCGACCGGGCCACGACCTGGTGGTACGCGAGTCCACCCTGGGCCGCCACCGCTGAACCGGCCCGCCACCCCCCTTCCCGAGGACCTCCATGCCCCGACCCGCCCTGCGCTGCTCCCCCTTCGGCACCACGCCCGACGGCACTCCGGTGGAACGCTGGCACCTCGACTCCGGCTGCGGCGTGCGCGCCGAGGTGCTCACCTACGGCGGCATCCTGCACGCCCTGGAGGTGCCGGACCGCAACGGAGTCGCACGCTCGGTCGTCCTGTCCCTGACCGGCACCGAGGACTACGCCGGCCCGAGCCCGTACCTGGGGGCCCTGGTGGGACGGTACGCCAACCGGATCGCCGACGGCCGCTTCACCCTGGACGGCCGGGCGCACCAGGTGCCGCTGAACGACCGGGGCCACGCCCTGCACGGCGGCCCGGACGGCTTCGACCGGCGGAACTGGACAGCATCGCCCGTGCTGGGCGACGACCGCGCGGGGGTACGCCTCACGCTGCGCAGCCCCGACGGCGACATGGGCTTCCCCGGAACACTGGACGTCACAGCCACCTATGTCCTCGACACCCGAGGAACGCTGGCGCTGGACTACCGGGCCGTCACCGACCGGCCGACCGTCGTCAACCTCACCAACCACGCCTACTTCAACCTGTCGGATGCCGGCACGGTGACCGACCACACGCTCCTGCTGGACGCGGACCGCTACCTGCCGCTGTCCGACGAAGGCATCCCGTACGGGCCCAGCGCGGCGACGGCCGGCACCCCCTTCGACTTCACCCGCGCGCACCGCATCGGCGCCCGCCTGCACGACCCCGACCCGCAACTGCGGGCGGCGGGCGGCTACGACCACTGCTGGGTGCTGCGCCCACCCTCGGACGGGTCGGCCCTGCGGCGTGCGGCCCGGCTGGAGGATCCAGGCAGCGGGCGGGCCATGGAGGTCTGGACCACCGAACCGGGCCTCCAGGTGTACACCGGCAACCAGCTCGACGGAACGCTCAAGGACGCGACGGGCCGCCGCCACGAGCGGCACGCGGCCGTCTGCCTGGAGACCCAGCACCTGCCCGACTCGCCGAACCACCCGGAGTACCCGAGCACGGTGCTGCGCCCGGGCTCCGCCCTGACCAGCCGCACCGAGTACCGCCTCGTCCCGGGCGGCACCCTGGAGGAAGAGAGGGAGTGACGGCGGGAGAGGAGGCGTGATGCGAACCAGCGACGAGATCTATCACCAGGTCCGCTGGGACCCGCGGTTCGACCCGTCCCGGTTCGTGCTGGGGATCAGCCTGCGCGGAGACGGCGTCGAACGCGTCCCGCTGTCTTCCTTCGTGCCCGGCGGCGACATCCCGTGGCACCGGGTGGTGTTCATCGAGGCGGACGGCGAGGTGGTCTGGGACCGGTCCACGGGCGTGGACCGCGTCGACGCGTCGGGCGCCGGCCGGGTACGGGCCCCGCGAGCGGACCCGGGCTTCGACGCGACCTCCGGCAGCGGCGAGCCCGTCGGTGCCCTCGACGTGTCCCCGACGGCCCGTACGGCGGTGGCCTGGATCCCGCCCGCGGAGCTGTGGCCGGCGGTCCAGGACATCCGCCGGGATTACGATCCGCAGATCCACCGGTGGCCGCCGCACGTCAATGTGCTCTACGGCTTCGTACCGGAGTCCGACTTCGAGCGGGCGGCCCCGCTGCTCGCCGCGGCGACGGCCGCGACGCCGGTCTTCACCGCCCGGCTGGAGGGGGTGCGCACCTTCCGGCACAGGGCGTACTTCACCGTGTGGCTCGACCCGACGGCAGCCGGCGAGACGCCGTGGGCGGACCTGCACCGGGCACTGAGCCGGCGGTTCCCGCGCTGCCGTGGGCCCGCCAAGGACTTCACCCCGCATCTGTCCCTGGGCCGGACCCGGGATCCCCGGCAAGTCACCGCCGACTGCGCCACCCGGCTGGACCCCATGACGGCGACGGTCTGGGAACTCGTCCTGCTCTCCCGCAGGGGCGACGGACCGATGCGCCCCCGGGCCACGCTCGCCCTGCGCACGGGCGAACTCCGCCGACTGCCCACCCCCGCCCCCGAAGCACCGGGCCCGGAGGACACGGCATGGCTCTCCACGATCACCGACAGGTGAGGCGACTTGTGGCCGATCCCGCGCGACACCTGGTGACAAGCGCCACCCGATGAGCCCAACCTGGCAAGACCACCTCGACCCACCGCAGGCCGCGGCCCCTACCGGGCCTGTTCCCGAAGCTCGCTCGCCGGACGCGTAGGGCCCAGCCCTCCGGAGGTCGTCCGTTCCGCCCGTCGCCCGTGGCCTGACGAGGGGCGGAACGGCGACGTCAACCCTGCCCGGTGAGGTGCTTCCTGAGGGAGGCGATGACCGCGGGGGCCTCCGCCGTCAGGTAGAAGTGGCCGCCGGGGTAGACCTGAAGGTCGAAGTCGCCGGTGGTGTGGCCGCGCCAGGCCTCGGCCTCGACCATCGTTGTCTTGGGGTCGCTGTCGCCGGTGAGGACGGTGATCGGGGCGCGGACGGTGACGTCGGAGGCGCACCGATAGGTCTCGATCGCCTCGTAGTCGCTGCGGATGGCGGGGAGGATCATGCGCAGGATCTCCTCGTCGCCGAGCAGCGCGGTGTCGGTGCCGGCGAGGAGCTTCAGCTCCCGCACGATGCCCTCGTCGGAGAGGCGGTGCACCTTCTCGTCGCGGACGGTCGACGGCGCGCGTCGCCCGGACGCGAACAACCGCACGAGCTCACCGCCGTCGGCCTCCAGCCGCCGGGCCACCTCGAACGCCAGGGTGGCGCCCATGCTGTGCCCGAAGAACGTGGTCGGCCGCGCCTTGAGGGCGGGGCCGAGAGCGTCGTAGAGCTGGTCGGCGAGGGTGGCGATGTCCGTGGGCGACACTTCCTTGCGCCGGTCCTGCCGTCCCGGGTACTGCACCGCGAAGACCTCGGCCACGGAGGACAGTTGGGCGGACACGGGGAAGTAGAAGGACGCCGAGCCGCCCGCGTGCGGGTAGCAGTAGAGCTGGGTGGAGCGGGAGGGGGCCGGGTGGAAGCTCCGGGCCCACAGGCTCTCCTCGGTGGACGTACGGGTTGTCACGCTTTCCTGGACCTTTCGTGAGCGCCGGCATGGTGCCGGCGGTGTGGCATGCGGCGGGTTTCGGCGGTACGGGGCGGAGCCGCGGCGGGTCCCCGCGGGCCGCCGGGGCGGCCCGCGGGGCGGGTCAGTTCAGGCCGAGTTCGTCGTCGAGGAGCGCGAACATGTCCTCGTCGGACGCCCCGTCCAGGTCGTCCTTCGAGGAGTCCTCGTCGGGCATGTCCGTGCGGCCCAGCTCGGCCCACTTGGTCCTGAGGACCTCGATCCGGCCGGTCACCCGACGGTGCTCGTCCGCGTCGTCGAGGCTGAGTCCGGCGATCGCCTTCTCCAGCGCGTCGAGTGCCGAGAGCACCGAACCGGCGCCCGCCCGGTCGTCGGTGACGAGCCGTCCGCGCAGGTGCCGTACGACATCGACCGTCGTCGGGTAGTCGAACAGCAGCGTGGCGGGCAGCCGCAGACCGGTGGCCGCGTTGAGCCGGTTCCGGAACTCGACCGCGGTCAGCGAGTCGAAGCCCAGTTCCTGGAACTGACGGTCCGAGCCGATCGCCGAGCCGTCCCGGTGTCCGAGCACCGCCGCCGCCTGTCCGCGCACGAGCTTGAGCAGCATCTCCTCCTGCTCCTGCGTGCCCAGTCCGGCGAGCTGCCGGGTGAGCGTGCCCGCGGACGGCACCGCGCTCCGGGCCGCGGCCCGCCGCGCGGGCACCCGGATCAGGCCGCGCAGCAGCGCGGACACGTCACCGCGGGCCCGCAGTACGGCGAGGTCCAGCCGGACCGGCAGCGCCAGCGCCCGGTCGCCCGCGACCACCGCGTCGAACAGGGCGCGGCCCTGCTCGACCGTCAGCGGCGGCATCCCGGAACGCGCCAGGCGGTCGGCCTCGGCGTCGGAGAGGGTGCCCGTCATGCCGCTGTCCTGCTCCCACGGGCCCCACGCGAGGGACACGCCGGGCAGCCCGTCGGCGCGGCGCCGCGCCATCAGGGCGTCCAGGAACGTGTTGGCCGCGGCGTAGTTGCCCTGACCGGCACCGCCGAACACACCGGCCACGGACGAGTAGACGACGAACGCGTCCAGGTCCAGACCGCGGGTCGCCTCGTGCAGGTGCCACACCGCGTCCGCCTTGGGCCGCAGCACCGTGGCGAGGCGGTCCGGCGTCAGCGAGCCGACCACACCGTCGTCGAGGACACCGGCCGTATGGACGACCGCCGACAGCGGACGGTCCTGCGGTGCCGCCGCGACAAGGGCGGCCACGGCCTCCCGGTCGGCGACGTCGCACGCCCGCACGGTGACCTCGGCGCCCAGTTCCTCCAGTTCGGCGACGAGCTTGCTCGCGCCGTCCGCCTCGAGGCCGCTGCGGCTGGCGAGGAGGAGGCTCCGTACGCCGTGCGTGGCCACCAGGTGCCGGGCGAGGAGCCGGCCGAGGCCGCCGGTGCCGCCGGTGACCAGGACGGTCCCGGTGGTCCGGAACGTGCGGGACGTGCCGTCCGCCGCGTTACCGGAAGCGGGCTCCGGCTGTGCGGTGCCGGTGTCGAGCCGGGCGAGGCGCGCGGCCACGATCTCGGTGCCGCGCAGCGCGAGCTGCGGTTCCTCGGCGCCGGCCGTCAGGGCCTCGACGAGCCGGGCGGACGGGTCCGCCGCGGCCGGATCGAGGTCGAGCAGGCCGAAGCAGCCGGGGTTCTCCGTCTGCGCCGACCGCACCAGGCCCCAGACCGCGGAGGCCGCGAGGTCCGCGGTCCCGCCGTCGTCCACGGCGACCGCGCCGCGGGTGACGAACACCAGCCGCGAGGCCGCGAGCGCCTCCTCGCCGGGCCACTGCTGCAGGAGCGCGAGCACCCGGGCGGTGACCTCCCGGACCGCGCTGGGCAGGTCGTCCCCGCCGGCCGGGGCTCCGGCGACCGGGACGAGCACCATGTCCGGTACGGCGGCGTCGGGCGAGGCCGGCAGCGCGGTGAGGTCGGCCGCCGTGCCGACCGTGAGGCCGGTGCCGGTGAGGGCGTCGGTGAGGCCGAAGGGGTCGTCCCCGACGACCGCGACCGACGCGGGCTGAGCGGCCCCGGTGTCGGCCAACGTCATCCAGTCGACGCCGAACAGCGTGTTCTGGTCGTCGCCCGCGGACTTCAGCTGGTCACCGGTGACCGTGCGGGTGAGGAGCCGGTCGACGGTGACCACCGGCGCACCGGCCGGGTCCACCGCGTTCACCGAGAGCGCGGCCTCGCCCGCGGGGGCCAGCCGCACCCGCAGCGCCGAGGCGCCGGAGGCGTGCAGCGCGACCCCCTCCCACGAGAACGGCAGGGCGCCTCCTCCGTCGCCCTCCTCGCCGCCGGTGGCGGCCAGCATGGTGGCGTGCAGCGCGGAGTCGAGGAGCGCCGGATGCAGACCGAACTCGGCCGCCTCGCCGGTGACTTCCTCGGGCAGCGCGACCTCGGCGAAGAGTTCCTCGCCGCGGCGCCACACCGCGCGCAGCCGCTGGAAGAGCGGTCCGTACGCGAATCCTGCCTCGGCGAACGCCTGGTAGCAGTCCTCGGTGTCGAGCGGCTCGGCGTCCCGCGGCGGCCAGACCTCGGTGTCGAAGCCCTGGTCCGGTGGGGTGGTAGCGCCGGGTGCCAGGACACCGGCCGCGTGCTGTGCCCACGCCGACTCGTCGGCGCCTTCGGGGCGCGAGTACACCCCGACCACACGCCGGCCTGAGTCGTCCGGGACGGCGACGGCGACCTGGACCTGGAGCGCGCCCCGCTCGGGCAGGACCAGCGGCGCGGCGAGGGTCAGTTCCTCGACCCGGTCGCAGCCGACCTCGTCGCCCGCGCGGACCGCCATCTCCAGCAGGGCCGTGCCCGGCAGCAGGACGGTGCCCATGACGGCATGGTCGGCCAGCCACGGGTGCGAGGTCAGCGACAGGCGGCCCGTGAACAACACGCCCTGCCCTGCGGCGAGTTCGACGGCGGCGCCCAGCAGCGGGTGCTCGGCTGAGCCGAGCCCGGCAGCCCGGACGTCACCGGTGGCGGCGGCCCGGCTGGTCGGCCAGAACCACCGGTGCTGGAAGGCGTACGTGGGCAGGTTCACCCGGCGGGCACCGGTACCGGCCAGCAGGTCCTGCCAGCCTCCCCCGATCCCCCGCGTGTACAGCCCGGCCCGGCCCAGCAGGGCAGTCGTCTCCTCGTCACGGTCCTTGCGCAGCAGCGGGATAGTGACGGTCTCGTCGCCGGTCAGCGACTCCTGCGCCATCGCGGAGAGGACCCCGTCCGGGCCCAGCTCCAGGAACGTGGTCACACCCCGTTCCTCGAGCGTGCCCACCCCGTCGGCGAAGCGGACCGCCTCACGGACATGGCGCACCCAGTACTCGGGCGAGCACAACTCCTCGGCCGTGGCCAGGGAACCCGTCAGGTTCGACACCACCGGGATCACCGGGGTGGCGTACGACAACTCCTCGGCCACCGCCCGGAATTCCTTGAGCATCGGGTCCATCAGGGGCGAGTGGAAGGCGTGGGACACCCGCAGCCGGGTGGTCTTGCGGCCGTCCGCCTCGAATCGCGCGGCCAGCTCCAGTACGGCGCCTTCGACGCCCGAAACGACCACGGACGTAGGTCCGTTGAGTGCGGCGATCGACACCTCATCGGTCAGGTACGGGACGACCTCGTCCTCGGTGGCCTGGACGGCCACCATCGCGCCTCCGGCCGGCAGCGCCTGCATCAGACGACCACGAGCAGCCACCAGGCGGGCCGCGTCCTCCAGGGTGAACACCCCGGCGACGTGCGCCGCGGCGATCTCACCGATGGAGTGACCGGCCACGAAGTCCGGCCTCACACCCCACGACTCCACCAGCCGGTAGAGGGCCACCTCAACAGCGAACAGAGCGGGCTGAGTCCACCCCGTCTCGTTCAACAGACCAGCGTCCTCACCCCACATCACCTCCCGCAGCGAACCACCCAACTCGCCATCCAGGACGGCGAGAAAGGCATCCAGAGCCTCAGCGAACACCGGGAACCGGCCATACAACTCACGACCCATCCCCAACCGCTGCGAACCCTGACCCGAGAACAAAGCCGCCGAGCGACCGGCCGCCACCATGCCCGACATCGCCGCCGGATCGGTCGTGCCCGCCGCCAGGGCGGTGAGGGCGCGGACCGTCTCCTCGGGCTCACCGGCGAGCACCACCGCGCGGTGGGCGAACAGCGAGCGGGTGACGAGCAGGGAGTGGGCCACGTCGACCGGACGCGGTGCCGGCTCTTCGGTGACCGCGGCGAGCAGGCGGGCGGCCTGGTCGCGCAGCGCCTCCGGCGTCTTGCCGGACAGCACCCACGGCACCACCGAGGGCTCCACCACATCCGACTCCGGTGCCGAAGCGGCGACCACCGTGCCCTGGATCACCTTCGCGGGCTGCTCCAGGATCACGTGGGCGTTCGTACCGCTGATGCCGAAGGACGACACACCCGCACGGCGCACGTGCTCCGTCTCGGGCCACGCGGTCTGCTCGGTGAGCAGTTCGACCGCGCCCTCGGTCCAGTCGACGTGCGAGGACGGCGCGTCGACATGCAGGGTGCGCGGGAGCACACCGTGTCGCATCGCCATGACCATCTTGATGACACCGGCGACACCGGCCGCCGCCTGCGTGTGACCGATGTTGGACTTCACCGAACCCAGCAGCAGCGGCTGCTCCGGGTCACGGTCACGGCCGTAGGTCGCCAGCAGCGCCTGCGCCTCGATCGGGTCACCCAGCGTCGTACCCGTACCGTGCGCCTCGACGACATCCACGTCACCGGCCGACAGCCCGCCACTGGCCAGCGCCTGGCGGATGACGCGCTGCTGCGAGGGACCATTCGGAGCCGTCAGACCGTTGGACGCGCCGTCCTGGTTGACGGCGGAACCGCGGACGACCGCGAGGATCTCGTGACCGTTGCGGATCGCGTCCGACTGCCGCTCAAGCACCAGCATGCCGACACCCTCGGACCAGCCGACACCGTCCGCCGCGTCCGAGAACGCCTTGCACCGGCCGTCGGGCGACAGACCCCGCTGCCGCGCGAAGTCCACGAACACGGCGGGCGTCGACATCACGGTCACACCACCGGCCAGGGCGAGCGAGATCTCCCCCGACCGCAGGGCCTGCATCGCCCAGTGCATCGCCACCAGCGACGACGAGCACGCCGTGTCCACCGTGACCGCCGGACCCTCCAGGCCCAGCGTGTAGGAGACGCGGCCCGAGGCGAGACTCGGTGAACTGCCGCTGCCCTGGAAGCCCTCGAACTCCGGGCTGCCCAGCATCGCGCTGTAGTCGCTGTACATCACACCGGCGAACACACCGGTCGCACTGCCCCGCAGACCGACCGGATCGATACCCGCCCGCTCGATCGCCTCCCACGACGCCTCCAGCAGCAACCGCTGCTGCGAATCCGTCGCCAGCGC